>JAPLFM010000221.1:1997-18371 GCA_026390675.1 Candidatus Kapaibacterium sp.
AATGAAGAAAGTAATACACCTATAATTACAATTAGTGCCTTTTTAGATTTTTTGTTTTGGTCTTTAGATTGAAACTTGTCATTAATTAAATTATCACTCATAAAACAAAACTCAATAAATTTGCAAAAGTTTTTAAGAGACGAAATTGTGGATAAATATTTTGTATTAATATTGAATAAAAATTAAATTACTTCTTTATTCTATTGATAAATATTTTTATTGACAACCAGTGTTTTAAGGCAATCATTATTTTATGAAGATTTGATACTTTTATTTTCTTTTCAAAAACATTATAATCGTTCAATTCAATCTTTTCGAGTAATCGATAGTAAATTGCATCCATTATTTCTGCTGGGAAAAGTCTATACTTCTCATCTGATCTCAGTGAAGTTCTTGCTTTATAATAATATTCTCTAACTCTCTGAACTTCAAATTTCATTAAATTAATAAAATTGTCATTATAAACTTCGTTTATTAAATCTTCTTCTGAATAATGGAATTTTTCCATATCTTCTTTAGGAAGATAAATAAAACCTCTATCTTTATCAACTTTCACATCCCTTAATATATTAGTTAGTTGAAGAGCATAGCCTAAATTAATTGCATAATTTTTAGTTTCTTCATATTTGTATCCAAATATTTCAATAGACATAAGTCCAACTGTACTAGCTACACAATAACAATATTCTTTTAGCTCATTAAATGTTTCATACCTATTTTGAACTAAATCTCTTCTACATCCATCTATCAATACTAAAAAGTATTGTTTTGGAATTACAAATCTTTCTACTACATTTGAAAACCTTTTTATAAGAGGGTTTTGTTCTTTAAATAAATAAACTCTATCAATTTCTTTTTCCCACCAACTCAAACGAGCTAGTTTTTTATCTAAAATATCCTTAGATGTAGTCGGTGTACTATCAACTATATCATCAATATAACTACAAAAAGCATATATAGAATTAATAGCCATTCTCTCCTCTGGCGGCAGAAAAGAAAATGAATAAAGAAAATTTGATTTCTCTATATTTGGTGGACTTACTTTTTCATAAGTTGCCAAATCTATTTGTGTTAATGCTTGCATCAAATAAATAGTCTATGGAAAATAATAGTTTTTATAAATATAATGAAATAATCAAATCTAGATAATTTTGGACGTACATTAGTTAATAATGAACCTAATTTTCTACATTTTACAATCATTTGCATTCCAGCTTCAAAAATAACTGCTAATTCAATTTTAAGTCTTATTGGCTTAACAAACTTAACTAAATCTTTACCATTTAACAAAATTGCTTCAGTGAAATTCAATAATTCAAATAATAGATTATCAAATCTATGATTTTCTTTTGGTAAAAGCAAACTTTCTTTATTTATATCGTAAATATTTAATATTTCTGTTGGAATAAAAAACCTATTATTATTCAAATCAATTGATAAATCTTGCCAAAAGTTAATTAATTGAAGTGCTGTACAAATATTATTTGAAAGTTCAATATTTGTTTTTGTATTTTCAAGAAAAAGACTTAATATTAGCTCACCTATTGGGTTTGCTGAATAATGGCAGTAATCAATTAAATCTTCATAATTGTTTATTTGAATATTTTCAGTTATGTTTTCTCTATCTATATCTCTTTGAAAAGCTATCAACAAACTATTTAATATAGATTTATCAATTTTAAATATTTCAATAGTATCAAGCAAAGCAAATAATATTGGGTTTTTTTTTGATGAATTGCCAATTTCATTAATTTGATCTATAGAATACTTTAGTTGACTTAAAACCAAAGTCCTTTCATCACTTTCAATTTCAATAAACTCATCAGAAATATCATCAGCTATTCTAGCATAAGAATAAATTGCAAAAAAATGTTTTCTTAGTTTTGAGGGAATGACAAATGAACCGACTGGGAAATTCTCATAATGTTCATAAGCTAATTTTTTGCAAAATAAATAAGCTTCATCTAAATTTGAAACTGAAAACAAATCAGAATTTATATTTGACAAATCTTTTAATTCTTCAAATTTTAATTTCATTATTTATTTAGAACAGTAAATTTACCAAATGAGTTATCATTACCATAAATCAAAGAATACAAATAAACTCCACTTGTTAATATTTTATTTGTATCTTTCCAAATAGCAACTCTATTGTAATTTTTATCTAATGTTACTTCAATAGATTCGGCAAAAAATGGAATCATTTCTTGATTATACAGAGTAAGTATTGGTTTTTCTTTATCAAATATTTTAGCTGAACAAGGTGTGTTAAATGTAAAATATTCATCTTTATCAATTGTGTATGGGCTTGGTGAAACATAGCTAATACAATTTGAAGTTAATCCTTTATAAACAAACATACTTTGACAAAAATATTTATCAGCTACAAATTTATAAAAATACTCTGTACTTCCTAAATTGTTAAAACTATTTTGAAATGAACTTGACAAAAATATTTGACTAGGGGTTCTATCTAATTCGTGAAGAATTGCTTTTGGGTAGTTAGTGTAACATCCAATTAAGTCTAAAGTATCATTAGTAAAAGGAACATTGTTTTTAAAAATTTTTCTCATTGTAGAAAAACCATAAGGTAAGAGATTAAAGCTATATGAAGAAATTGGTTCTTGAAAATACAGATTAAAATTATAATTTAATGTATCATATAAATTTTCGTATTTCAAAAGAGGATATTCTTTAGCAAATTTAAAATACTTACCATCAATTGACCTATTTCCAGTGTAATACAACCAAGGCATAAATTCACACCAAATTTGATCTAGATTTTTATTAGTAAATTTCAAACAACTTGAATCCAATGCAACTAAAGATTCCATCTTAGATTCATTCATCCTTTCCCACATATTTTTTAGTATGTTAATATTATAAGCCTCAAAAAGATAAATGTTATAAATATACATACTATACCCTTTATCAGGATCTGTTTGTGATAATTAAAATAAAGATGGTGATCTAAAAAGTAAATTCAAATTTTTAAGATTATCTTTAGAATCTGGGAAAATAATGTTTTCCAATGAAGTACTTGTAAGTTCCATCATCATAACATTATCTTGTGAAGCATACATAAGTTGAATTGCATGGTGAAATTCATGTACTGCAGTTATTCTTAAAGCCCGAATACCAGTTTCATTATAAGTTTGCCTTTTAATATTATTTTCTCCTAAAGTAGAATCCTTTGGACTATAATCGTTGTCTATGGCAATTAATGAATAAAATCTATCATGTTTATCAATTTTTGGATTAATAGGTTGAGATTCTGGACTAGTAAAACCATAAAAACCATAAGGTTCGTTTCCTAAATCTTTAATATATACATCATAAGCATCTGATCCACTTAAACCGTTATCTGGAATTGGAGAGAAGTAGCCCATTTCAACAACTTCTTTTTGGTAAGCATATTCAAAGTAATATAAAACAGAATCTATGTAATCAGGAATATTATTTTTGTTTAAATCAATCTGTGATGGTGCATTAATACCGACTGTATCATAATGAACTAAAAATCTATTTGATGCGGAAAATGTTTTTTTTTGTAATTTGTCCAAACCAAATCGTGAAAGGTCTTCTGCTTGAATTAAATTCTTCTTTTTATCTGTAGAATTTAAAAATTTAGAAGTCATGCATTTTGAGTTAAAAGATAAGCTTTGCGAAAAAGCTAAATTGGAAGAAGTAATACATAAAAAGAAAACTAGGACTCGTAAAGTTAGCATATTAAAGTAATTTAAAATGGATAATAAATGTAAATAAATGACTTATAATTATACTAAAATTTAGTTAAAAAATTACTTAAACATTTCCTTAAGCATACCCCAAGTACGTTTGATACTATTCACATTGTGAGTAACATAAGCAATATCACTATAAGATGAAGTATTATCAGAATTTAAAATGTGAATCCTATATGAATAAACATTTCCTTGAATTTGATTATTACCATTGGGATCTTTTTTCATAAATGCGTCTTGATCAATAAACTTATAACCAAAACTTTCATTTTTAGCTTTTTGAGTAAATATCTTTTTGAATGAATTATTATCAGTAGATCTCTCTACTTCATAATATTGAACATTTGATTCTTGGTTTAATCTCCACTCAACACTTATTGTACTTCCATCAGATTTGGCTGTAAAGCTATCTAATGCAACATTACCAGCATATAATAAAACACTAGTTAAGATAAATAATAAGATTTTTAATTTCATATTTTTTGATTTAGTATAATAATAGATAACAAATTTAAAAAAAATCCTTTATATTACAAAAGTTTAACTTTAAAAAACCAAAATGTTATTAAAAAATGGAATCTTTATTTAGTCAAGACGAAGTAAAAGAAAATTATTTGAACAAAAATGCACCTTTAGCAGAAAAAATGAGACCTAAAAGAATTGAAGACTTTTATGGTCAAGAACATTTGCTTGGAGAAGGTAAAGCGTTATCAACTTTTTTTGAAAAAGGGCACTTCCCTTCTATTATTTTTTGGGGACCTCCGGGTACAGGTAAAACAACTTTAGCAAATTTAATTGCTTTAAGATTAGACTTTAAGTTCTTTAGAATCTCTGCTGTAGAAGCAGGTGTAAAGGAATTAAGAGAAATTTTAAAAGAAGCTGAAAATTTACTCAGAAAAGGAAAAAGAACTCTACTTTTTATTGATGAGATCCATAGATTTAACAAATCACAACAAGACTCTTTGCTACATTCTGTAGAAAGTGGGAGTATAACTTTAATAGGTGCTACAACAGAAAATCCCTCGTTCGAAGTTAACACTTCTTTGATAAGTAGATGTAGAGTATATCATTTACAAAATTTATCTGAACACCAAATTGAACAAATCGTTTTAAATGCAATTGCAAATGATACAGAGTTAAAAGAATATAGTATTGAAATTCCAGCATTGAATGACTTAATAAATCTTTCTGGAGGAGATGCAAGAACTGCTTTAAATATTTTTGAAGTTGCATTTAATTATGCTAAAACAGATGATAAAAAAGCGTTAATATCAAAGGATATAATTGAACAAGTACTTCAACAAAAGGTTGTCCAATATGATAAAAATGGTGAATCACACTATGATACAATTTCTGCATTTATAAAATCAATGAGAGGTAGCGACCCTGATGCAGCTTTAATTTGGCTGGCAAAAATGCTTGATGCAGGTGAAGATCCTAAATTTATTGCTCGTAGGATGGTAGTATTTGCGAGTGAAGATATAGGTAATGCAGACCCTGATGCACTACAAATTGCCTTAAATGTGTTTCGTGCTGTGGAGGTAATTGGAATGCCTGAATGTAGAATAAACTTAGCTCAAGGAGTTTCATATTTAGCTTCTACTGTAAAAAGCAATGCATCATATTTAGCTATTGAAAAAGCTATGGAACTTATTCAAAAAGGGATGTCTACTGCTGTTCCATTACATTTGAGAAATGCACCAACAAAATTAATGAAAAATGAGGGGTATGGAAAAGGTTATAAATATCCTCACGATAATGCAGAACATTTTATTAAAGAAAACTATTTTCCAATTAATGTTAAGCCAATCAAACTTTATAAACCAGATGGAATTGGTAGAGAAATTAAAATTAAAGAAAGATTGAACAAGTTGTGGGAAGGAGATAGATAATTAAACATCTTTCTTAAACTCTTATATATCAATATATTATGCAATTTACTTCATTTCAATTTTTGCAGTAAAAACATGTTTTATAAATAATATTATAAACTTTCTACCTTAATAAACTCTTTTTCAATTGCTTCTTTTACTTGATCCATATACCATTGAGGAGTTGAAGTTGCACCAGATATTCCAATATTTTCTGCATTTTCAAACCAAGAATAATCTAACTCAACCAAATCTTCAATATAATACATTCTTGGATTGTGAACATTCATGTGTTTAAATAAACTTTTCCCGTTGGAAGAAGTTCTACCAGCTACAAATATTACAACATCATTATCTTTAGCAAATTCAATTACTTTCTTTTCTCTTCCCCAAACTTCTTTACAAAGCGAATTTTTAAATTGAAATGCATCTGATGTATCTCCTCCTTCAACAAGTTCAGAAACCCTGCTTTCAATAGCTTCTTTAATAGCATAATATACTGGTTTTTCCATGGTGGTTTGTGAAAATAGAACAATTGGCTTAGTAAAATCTACTTTTTCAATTGCTTCTTCAGGAGAAAGTACTATTACACAATCATCTTTAATAACACCTCTAATACCAATTATTTCAGCATGATTTGGTTTTCCATAAATTACAACTTGGTAGCCCTTATCATGAAATCTTTTTACTCTATTTTGTAATCCAGTAACAAGTGGACAAGTTGCATCAACAAGTTCAATACCTAAATCTTTAGCTTTTTGATAAGTACTTGGAGGTTCGCCATGAGCTCTAATTATAACCTTGGGAGTAATTCCTGGTTTAGCATTTTTAGCAATACTTTCAAAATCTTCATGAGAAATAGTTTCTAATCCTTTATTTCCCAATCTTTCTATTTCTTTAGGATTATGAATAATATGACCTAAAACATGCATAGTTTCACCATTAGCACTTTCTAAAGTTTTTTCTGCTATATCAACAGTTCGTAATACACCCCAGCAAAAACCTGCAGTTTCATCAATTGTAACTTTCATAATTTATTTGTAGTTTAAAAAATCTTATATATTGACGAAAGATTATTTAATTTGTTATTTTCTAATGCAATTAATTCAATATTTATTATATCTAGCTAATATAAAAAAACCTACTTTTTCAAGTAGGTTTAAAAATTTATTTAGTAGTTTCACCATATTTTTCAGGATATGGTGGCAATGGCAATGAATTTGGAACTCCCATTAAAGGAAAATCTTTCCTTAATGGATAAAGTGGCTCTCCAGATTCTGGATCAACATAATCTTCTGGCATATAAAATCTTCTAAGATCAGGATGTCCATCGAATTTGATACCATACATATCGTATGTTTCTCTTTCATACCAATTTGCTGCTTCCCAAACAGTTGTTAATGTTGGGCAATTAATAGATTTCTCATCTATTGGTACTTTTATTCTTAATCTAAAATGATTGGTTAATGAAATTAGAAAATAAACAACTTCAAATCTATCTTTTGGACGTAACCAGTCAATTGCAGTTATATCTCTAAGTTGTTCAAATTTTGTTTCATTATTATCCCTAAGCTCTGTAGCTACTGCAACAAGCTTTTCTTTTGGAATAATTATAGAAAGTTGGTTATTAAACTCATAAGTTTGCACTTCAGGGCAAATAGGAGTTACAATCGAGAGTAATTTTTCTTTATTTATATACATATTAATTATTATTTGATGATTTACATAAATCAATTTTACAAGTTAATTAAAAATTTAGAAATAATAAAGTTCATAAATACATTTTTGTTAAAAATAAAATTATTCTTTGTAAAAATATGATTTTGTGTTAGTTTTGTGCGAAAGTTCTTTTCAATAAACAGAAATGGTTAAGTAAAAAAACATTACTTATTAAATGGGAAGCAGGTTAGAATCCTGCGCGGTTGCGCCGCTGTAAATGGGATACGATTTTTTCTACGATTATAACTAAAATAATCAGCCACTATTAGAAATATTGGGAAGGCAGAATTAAGAGAATGACCCCTAAGCCAGAATATCAGCCAATTTCTGCTCTTTGATTAATTTTTATAATTAATAACCTGCGTCAACAGGTACAACAAGGAATGAATAGTTTGTATTGGTATAAGTTTATTTATTTAAGCATACCTAATCAATCTAATCTCCCCTATTTTCAAATCTTTTTTTTAAAGGATCAGTATGAATTTCTCTATTAAAAATGCTATATCAGCATTTAGCTTGTTTGTTTTATGTTATTATAACCTTTCTTCTTCTCCTAATGTATTAGATATTAAGTCCGTAAAAGTTGGTCGACAACCATTAGTTGTCAAATATGATAATGGAACCAAAAAATATCACGTTTTTTGTATGGGGTTTGATAAAAATTTCAATGGTGAATTTGATGTTGCTACTGATGAAAGAAGCTCTTGGTGGGTTATATCTGAAAGTAATGGTACATTCACTCCTACTAAAGTGAAAGATTTCACTCAAGGGTATTTAAATTTTCCATTAAGAATGATTTTCTTAGATGCTGATGATTACAATCCAAGAACTACTTTTATACCATTTGGAAATGTAAATAATTCTGATTTTACAATTAAAACTCCTGGCAAAGTTGTATCATTTGATTTGGACAATTACAAAGAAGTTGATGCAAATGTTTTAGGTTATTATGTTAGTTCAGTTTCTACTTATGGTCCACACTTGTTGGTAACTAAAAATTTATTAGCTGGTAAAGCAGGAAAAGTTGCAGTTTTTAATTTGTCAACTAAATCAAGTTTACAAGAAATAACTGCTGGGATGAATACAAATAATGCACTAGCTTTTACTGCTTCCGATGGAAAACTTAGAGCTATTGCAACTAGTGATGATTATTCTGATTCCTCTAGTTTCTTTTATGCTGAAGTTCCTCACATGTCAGATTTTGTATTTAATATTAAGAAAATTGGTAAGACAGTTAACTACATTTCTCAAAATAAAGATTTAGTAGCTATTACATGCAATGAAGGACATTCAGTTATAATATTTAATATAGTTAGTGGTAAAGTAGTAAATACTATTTCTACTGTCACCACTGGGTTTAATGGTCCTAGAGAGGCTATATTTTTAGATGATAATACAATTTCAGTTTCTACTTATGATGGTAAAGTAAGTTTGTTTGATATTAGTACTGGAAATTTAATTAATAGTTTTACTTTTAAAGCACCAGATGATAAAAATGAATCTTTAGAAGGAATGCTTTATGCTAATAACAAATTATTTGTAACAAATCCATACACCAATTACGATTCTCAAAATAGTAAAGTTTACATAATTGACAATCCATTATCAAAAAGTAATATTGAAGATGAAGATAATCAAGTTGGAGTTTATCCAAATCCAGTAAGTGATTATCTATATTTAAGTTCTAATGATAAAATAACAACGATAGATTTAATTGACATATTAGGAAACGAAATCAGATTAAACAACTCTCAATTTATTGATTTAAAACCATTTAAACTACAAAATGGAGTTTATTTTGTTAAAATAAGTACAAATATGAAAACTTATATAAAAAAAATCAACATTAACAATTAATTGATTGAAATACTATTTATACATATTGTTTTTAATTAATTATAACTTTCTTTTAGCAAATGATACTCTAACAACTAAAACAATAATTGTTGAAGGTAGTAAAAGTGAAAAATCAGAAATGATTTCAACTAATACTACCTTTTTATTTTTAAATAAAGACCTTAAAAATATTTATCAATCGAGCAATCAGTTAAGTGAAGTGTTAAAATTTATTCCCGGTTTGTCTATTCAATCTAATGGTGGGCTAAGTGGAATAAAGACCATTTCAATTTTAGGTACAAATTCTTCTCAAAGTAATTTGCTACTTGATGGTATTAGTCTTAATTCAACTCAAAATTCTGTAATAGATCTTAGCACAATGCCAATTTCTATTTTTGATTCATTTGAAATGTCTAATAACAATGGCAAAAATGGTATTGGTGGTAATATTAATCTAGTTACTTCAAATACAAATAACTTAGGTAATCTAAGTTTGAGTTATGGGTCTTTTCAAGAATTTTCAGTAAAGAGCAAATTTAATTATCTCATTGAAAGTACTAAATTTAGTTCTTGTGTTGAATACCTTAGTTCAGAAGGAAACTATCCTTTTGAATATAATAATTTTGGGAAACTTGAAACAATAAATAGAAGTAATTCATTTTTAAATTCTTTGTTTATTACAAATAGGACTAATACAATTTTAAATGAAAATTCAGATTTAACTTCTTTTATTATGATTGGCTTACAAAATCGTGGAGTGCCTGGAGCAGTTCTTCAAGGTAAAATTGAAAATTCAAATGCCTATTTTGAAGAAAAAAGTTTTTTGTCATACTTAAAATATAATTATTTTGTATCAAATGATTTAAGTTTGACAAATACATCTGGAATAAAATTAAATTTTAGTCGTTATAGTGATAAAGATAATATTTTGCTTGGAACAAATGGATTAAATAACTTATTCAATAATAGAGATTTTTTTAATATCTTAAATGTTAAAAACAAAATATATAAGGCTGATGGTAATTTTAATTTTGAGCTTAGATATAGTGAGTTGAATGGAGACATGCTTCAAAAAGAAACAAGTAATTTTGTAAGTCGATTATTTAATTCAATTCATTATAATGTGCAATATCAAACCAAAGATAGCTTAAACATCTTTTCATTTGGCTTAAAAAGTTTACTTTCAAATTGTATAAAGCCATATTATTTGCCAAATTTATCCTATTCATTTATTTTAGGTAATTTAAATCTTAGCTTATTCTATTCAAATAATTTAAGATTACCTAGTTTTAATGAAATGTATTATTTAAATTATGGTAATGTAAATCTAAAACCAGAATTCAGCAACAACTACTCTTTTACTGGAAATTATTCAATTTCTGAATTTGATTTTACATTTAAATTGTATCTAAATGATATTAGCGATCAAATTGTCGCATATCCTAAAACTCCTGTTTCATGGTCAGCTAAAAACTTGTCAAATGTAAAAACTGAAGGTTTGTTTTTTGATTTAAGATATAGTATCAAAGAATTAAGTATTTTATTTAATTACACCTTACAACAATCATTTGATAATGATTTGAACTCTTTAACCTACAAGAAATTAATTCCCTATATTCCTCAAGAGATGGTAAATCTTTTTATAAATTATACTTTTTTAGAAAATTATTCTACTTCAATTGATATGCAATATAGAAGTTTTGCTTTTTCAAGCTATGATAATGAAGTACTTAGTTTAATTCCAAATTATTTGTTACTAAACATATTTACTGCATATAATTTTAAGCTATATGAAAATGAAATGAAGATTAAATGTGATATTTATAATATAACTGATAAAAAATATGAAGTATTACTAAATTACCCAATGCAAGGCAGATCAATTAAGATTTCGGTTCTTTTAACCCTATAATAAATTACACTTACTTTGTATTTGATTTTGTAATAAAAGCAGTTTCAGCATCTTTAATTGATTTTATAAACCTTTTATATCTTATTGCATTACCAGCATTAAACTTAGCTCTTTCCATTAATAATACTATATTTTTCAATGTAATATAATCTAAATCCACTAACACAGCTTCTTCAATTGGTCTAGCTTTAACTTGAGGATTGCTAATTATTAAGTTAAGCTTTTCATCAACCATTAAATATGCTTCAGTTTCTGTTGTTTTTATTTCAACTGATTTTAAAGCATCAGAAATAAACATAATATCACCAATGACAAAAGTTGGAGATAATATTGAAGTAAATGGTATTTCAGTCGCTTCATTTGGTGTTTGATTTGCCGGTGCTTGAGTAGCTTGTTGCTTAGGTTCTGGTTTGCTTTCCAAAAAATTAAAACCTAAAATAGTAAATCCAAAAATCAAAAGTAATTTTTTCATATTAAAAATCCAAATTTGCAGAGATTCTGTGCAATATAGCACTAGCTCCATATTGTGAAAAAGAATAATCTAAATTTATATCTTTCATTTTGATACCAGCACCAAGACTAATTCCAGAAAGACCTTTTGAGGTTTCTGGTGAAATATTAGTGCGAATATTATTGTCATAACCCACTCTAGCCATTAGAAATTTACCAAGATAAACTTCGCCTCCCATTGAAAAACTTTTGAATTTTTCAAAGAAATTACCAGAATTATCGCCTAAGTGATGAAAGTTAAAATTTACTAGAAGTGGTAATCCACGTAATCTGTGATTTATACCCAATCTTATATCTAATGGTAATTTGTCTGATACATTGCCTAATTTACTAACTTGTGTACCTACATTTAATACAGAAACACCTAAATTTGTTCTACCATCTTTTAATTTATAAAACAAACCAGCATCCACAGCTAATGCCATACTGCTTTGTTCTTCTAATTTTAAATATATTACTTTACCTGTAACTCCATAGTAAAAAGTAGAGTCCAATTCATTTGCATAAGTTACACCAAGACTAAGGTTACTTCCAGAGAATTCACCCGGAAGGACATTACCATTTATATCTCTTCTTACAAACGAACCATAATTAGTATAAGCTATATTAGCAGCAACTACACCATTTTCAAGTTTATTATAAACATAAGAAACATTCCCTGAATTGATATCAAGAACATGCTTTAAAAAGGTTGTAGATAGGAATTTCTCGTCAACTGTATAAATTGTTGCAGGATTGTAAAAAACAGCAGATGGGTCGTTTTTCATAGTGACAAATGCACCTGCAAGTGCCGATGCTCTTGCACTAGAATTATATCTCAAAAA
Source organism: Candidatus Kapaibacterium sp. (assembly GCA_026390675.1). Classification (GTDB taxonomy): domain Bacteria; phylum Bacteroidota; class Ignavibacteria; order Kapaibacteriales; family UBA2268; genus JAPLFM01. The sequence continues at coordinate 14,413 of JAPLFM010000221.1, forward strand.
GCTAAAAGGAGTTTCTGTTGCATTTAAAGAAATTGAAAATGCTACAAGTGCAAAAAGAAGCTTAATATATTTAATCATAAATCTCTAATATTAGAAACAAAAAATAGTAATAAAATATTATGCTTGCTCCGCATTTATTATATCTGTAAAAATCTTTGGTGGTCTTACTGGTTTCATTGTATTACTATCTACAAATGTATGTCGTGTAAATCCTTCTGCAATAGTCGAAGTACTTGTAAAAATATTATAAATAAATTTTATTTTAGCTGGACTTTCCATCTCTAAAGTTGCTTTTATTTGTAAAATGTCATCATATTTTGCTGGATTTAGATATTTTACATAAGAATCTATCAGAGGAAGTAAATATCCAGCATTTTCTACTTCAACATAAGGAAGACCAAAATTTCTCATTAATTCTGTTCTACCTGTCTCAAAAAATGATAAATAGTTACCATTATAAACAACGCCCATTTTGTCAGTATCGGCATATCTTACACGAAATTGAGTAATATGAGAGATATTGCTAACATTCATAGTTGCATCAAGTCAAGTAATCTTTCCAGATCATCTTTAGAATAAAAATCTATTTCAATTGATCCACTTTCTTCAGTTTTCAATTTCATTTTAACTTCTGTTCCAAAACGTTTTCTAAGTCTATCTTGCATTTCTTCAATCAAAACTAAATTATCTTTACTTATTTCTTTTTTTGATTTTTGAATGTTGCCATTAGAATTATCATCATACTTACCGGCTGTTACTTCTTTAACCAAAAGTTCAGTTTGTCTTACTGATAAACCAAAATCTATTACCTCTGTCCAAGCAAATATTAAATATTCTTGATTTTCTATTCCAAGTAAAGCTCTTGCATGTCCCATTGAGACATCGCCAATTCTTAAACTTTCTAATACTTTTTCTGGTAGTTTTAAAAGTCTCAAATGATTAGCTACCGAACTTCTCTTTTTCCCTACTTTTAAAGCAACTTCTTCTTGTGTTAATTTACATTCTTCAATTAGGTTTTGGTAACCATAAGCCACTTCCACATCATTTAAATTTTCTCTTTGAACATTCTCAATTATTGCAAGTTCAAGCATTCCCACATTAGTTTTTACATCAAGTATGTAAGCTGGAATTTTTTCTTTTCCTGCTAATTTTGATGCACGCAATCTACGTTCACCTGAAATCAATTCATAACCATTCAATGCTCTACGAACCGCAATAGGTTGCATTACTCCATGAAGAATTATTGAATCCTTCAATTCGTTTAATGCTTCTTCTTCAAATTGTTTTCTTGGTTGAAATGGGTTGGTACTAATTTTATTAATATCAATTTCACCAAACATTAAATTTTCATCTGAGTCTGCTTTATGAGATTGTGGAGTCAAAAAACCTTTTGTATCTAGTCCCATTCCTATATCTGGAATTAATGCTCCTAGACCTTTACCAAGTCCCATAAGTGGTTTTTTCTTTTGTGGTAGTATTTTATTATCTTTTTCGTTCATTTCTTTTTATAATTTCATTTGCTAATGATAAATAATTCTTTGAGCCTATTGATATTGCATCATAAAGTATAATTGGTTTGCCGTGACTTGGTGCTTCAGCCAATCTAATACTGCGATTAATTACAGAATTAAATACTTTATTATCAAAATGCTTCCTTACTTCTTCTACTATTTGTGATGATAATTTTACTCTCGAATCAAACATTGTAAGTAAAACACCTTCAACATCTAATTCAGGATTCAAATGGTATCTAACTATCGAAATAGTATTCAACAATTGCCCCAATCCTTCTAAAGCATAATATTCACATTGAACTGGAATCAAAACAGAATCGGCTGCAGAAAGCGAATTTAAAGTAAGCAAACCTAGTGACGGTGGGCAATCGATAATAATAAATTCAAACTCATCTCTAATACCTTCTAAAGCTTTTTTTAATATTAACTCCCTATTTTCAAGACTAACTAATTCAATTTCAGCTCCAACCAAATTAATATGTGATGGAATCAATTTTAAAAAATCCATTTGAGTATCTATTATGGCTGTTTGTGGATTTGCTTTATTGATTAAAACTTCATAAATAGTATTATCTGAACCACGTGAGTCTATACCTATACCATTAGTTGCATTGGCTTGTGGGTCAATATCAATTAAAAGTACTTTATGTTCTAATGCAGCTAGTGAAGATGCCAAATTAACTGATGTAGTTGTTTTACCAACTCCACCTTTTTGGTTTGCTATTGCTATGATTTTAGCCATTTATCTTAATTCTATTCAGTTGATTGCTATCGTAAGAAAGTTAAATATGCGATACAATGTAGTTACAAAGATACGATTAAATTAAAAAACGTATAGCTAAAATAGTTTGGTGTGGAAATAAAGTGGAAAAGTGATTGGAAAAAAGACTTATTACAATAATTAAATGTTTCATTTTAGTCCTTTATTATAAAATTGAATGATTTGATGATATTATTTAATTGAAGATTTAATAAATATGAACCATTGATTAGATTCGATACATTTATTTTTAATACATTGTTTTGAACTGGTAAACTATTTTTAATAACTTCAATACCTACTGGATTTATAATTCTATAATTTACTATTATGTTATTGGCATTTTCCAAAGATATATTCAATTCTTTTGTTAATGGATTTGGGAATAATGTAATATTTGTATTACTACTAATTGGGCTTACGTCAAGTGTTTTGTCTAATTCATATAAAGTTAATCCTTTATAATTGCCTGCTATTAATAAATTTTGATTGTTTATCTGAGGTATATCAAGTAAACTAGAACCAATATTTATATCATCAATTATACTTTTTGTTTGTTTATCCAAATTTATTAATATAAATTGCCAACGTAGTTGGGAATTTATTAAAACATTTGCACTGGCAATTATTGCTGAATCATTTAGAAAACAAAGGTCCCATATATCTGCTATTTGGTATTTTCCATTAGTATTAGGTTTTAATGTTAGTGTCTTCATATCCCATATTTTAATTTTCTCAATACCATTTGACCAAGAAGCTAGATAATTTCCATTTTTTGAAAATTTAATGCCATCTAAAGCGTCAATATGCCCTTCAAACTGTTTTAGCAGTTTCCAAGTGCCTGTTTCATAAAGATTGATTGGGACTTTCTTACTTGATAGAGGGTATAGATAACCAATAGCATATTTATTTTCTGTTGGGGAAAAACTGAATAAATTATAATAATATTCACTTTCTATGTTATTGAAAATTTCTTTCTCTGTTTCAAAATTCCAAATAACTATATTGCTTTGAGCGCGATCTTTAGGACTAGGATTAATATTTCCACCACTACAAACTGCACCTAAATATTTATTATCAAAAGAGATTGACAAGCCTACTACCGCTGGAATACTTGAATATCTATTATTACCAGAAAGCATTGGCAAAATAAAGGTTTTTAACTCTTCTTTTGTTTCTGCATTATAAACTTTAACCAAAGTATCATAAACAAAGACAATGTATTTTCCATCTTGTGATAAGTCCATTCCTGTTAAGGTAGTAGGTATCGAAATTTTATAAATTTCCTGATTTGTTACTGCATCTATCTTAGTTATTTGAGAATTATTTCCTGCATAGATATACTTACCATCAAGACTAAATTTGACATTTTTTACTTCTCCTGTAATAGGATGCGTCCAGATAGTGTCGGAAAGTTCGGCATGAGAAGGCAGATAAAATGCTAGTAAAAGCAAAGTTAAAACAAAATACAATCTTTTCATTTATTAACATCCAAACCATTTGCAAACCGTTTTAAAATGATTTGCTTGTGATATATATTTTATAACATTGTTGTCCGATAAAAATACAATTTAGTTAAAATAATCTTTTAATCCATAGAAAAATCAAGGATTGATATGCTAGATTCAAAAGTAAGCCCCCATCAATATTTGATTTTCAAAATAAAACATACTGTTCTATTGTCT
>JAPLFM010000243.1 GCA_026390675.1 Candidatus Kapaibacterium sp.
TTGCATCTGAAGATACATAAACAGGTAAATCTTTGTGATAAATATCTAAAAATGATTGAAGAAAGTTTAATTGTTTTAATCTTTCAGAAACAACAAAACCATTATTTGAAAGTAGCTGTTTCTCGTCTGTTGTAAGTTTATATTTACTATTAATAAGAGGATAAAAATCGACATTATCTAAGTTTGTTGAATTTTTAGAATAAAACTTAGTTGAAGGATACATTACATTTAATTGTCCTGGACTCATATCTTTATTTTTCGATAAAAATTCTTTGTATTTTTTAATATCAAATTCTTGAGAATTAGATATACTTATAATAACTAAAAAAAGGAATAAATGTATATATGCTTTCATAATCTTCACCTTATAATCTAAATGTTAATTTTCAAAAAATCTTTTTCAAAATTTGTATTTGCCTACTTTTATAAAACACTTCAAACTCAATTTCGTCTCAAAATTGTGGAAAACTTTTTTTTATATTATTTCTAAGCAGTTTTGAGATGCTGCAACTATTTCTTCAATATCGCTTTTACAATTTCCAATTTTTTTAGTAAATCTCAAATTAGATACACTGAGTATTTGAAAACAATTTACAACACTTTCAGTATCTAACCCATTGATTTTATTTGAATTGAGCTTGTAAAGCCACCATATTTTATCATAATCTGGTTTCCAAGATGTAATTGTAGCAACAATTTTCAAATCAAGTCCAATAACAATATTACTATTAATTACTACAGCTGGTTTAATCTTTTGAATTTCATCTCCTAATGTTGGATTGAAATTTACTAACCAAATATCACCTTGAAGAATGTTTGCATTTTTCATTCAATACCATCTCCTATTTCATCAATAGAAAGTTCAACTTTGTGCTTTTCATATATTGGCAGAGATGACTTCGTCATTTGTTTCAATAATTTAATCCTAATTTCTTTAGGCAATTTTCTCAGATCAAGGTGATTTAACACTTTAGATTCTAATTCTTTATCAACTAAACTAATAACTAATTCAGAAACAGTCATATTTTCAAGAGTAGAAAGTAGAATAAACTTTTCCCTTTCTACTGAATTTACTCTTAATGAAATTTGTGAGGTCTTTAAAGTATTCATAATGATTATTGTATATTTGTATTAGCGTATATACAAATATACGTTTTGTATTTTGAATTGTTGTTTAAACAATTTCTTCTTCTTCTTTGATTTATATTTTATTTTTTTTCCACTTTTAAACTTGTTTTCATTTTTTTGTTTGTATTAATCAAATAATTGATTAATTTTGTAATCCTATTTGGCGCCGATAGCTCAGCTGGATAGAGCAACAGCCTTCTAAGCTGTAGGTCGCTGGTTCGAGTCCAGCAGGGCGTACCAAATAATTTTTTTTATATATTTGTTGCTTCAAAAACAACAAGTATTTTAGACGGCCCCATCGTCTAGTGGTTAATTGTAATTTAATCGCAGATGAAAAAAGAGATTATAATCAATTCTAACATCAACGAAGTTAGGATTGCAATTACTGAAGATGGAAAATTAGCTGAATATTTTATAGAATTACCTGATAAAGAAAAATATATTGGTAATTTATATTATGGAAGAGTTACGAATGTAGTCCAAGGAATTAGTGCTGCTTTTGTAAATATTGGCCAAAAACATGATGCTTTTTTACATTTCTCAGATGTAGATGAATCCTTAGAAAATACTGTCTTAGTAGAAGATGATGATGATGAAATTGACGAATCTTCAGAGACAAAACCTAGTTCAAAAAATAACAACAATCCAAAATTAACTTTTAGCACTAAGCGTTCAGGTGATGTTCAAATTAATATTGAACAGGGTCAAGAATTAGTAGTTCAAGTTACTAGAGAAGCTTATGGTAACAAAGGTGTGAAGGTAACTTCAAAAGTATCAATTCCTGGAAGATATGTTGTTTTAATGCCTTATGAAAAAGTAATTGGTGTATCTAAGAAAATCCAATCTTATCCTGAAAGAAAAAAATTAAGACAACTTGCTCGAAAATACTTACCTGAAGGATTTGGTTGTATAATTAGGACTGCTTCTCAAGGCAGGCCAGATGAAGAATTAACCAAAGATTATGAAAGTCTAATGGCTAAGTGGAAAGTAATTGAAGAAAACATCAATAACTCTACCCCACCATCGTTAGTTTATCAAGATATGAATTTATCAAGTTCTATTATTCGAGATTTATTTACTAAAGATGTTGTAAGAGTCTCTGTTGATTCGTATAGACTTTTCTTAGAAATAAGAAGCTACTTACAAAATAATTCACCTGCACTAATGGATAAAGTATTTCATTATTCAAGTTCCAAACCAATTTATGAACACTTTGGTTTAGATAGAGAAATAGCAAATACTCATAAAAGAAAAGTTTTTTTGCGAAGTGGAGCATCAATTGTAATTGATAGCACAGAAGCAATGACAGTAATAGATGTAAATTCTGGACGTGCTGTAGAAAAAGACCAAGAAAATACAGCTTTTGTAATTAATTTAGAAGCCTTAAGAGAAATTGCAAACCAACTTAGGCTTAGAGATTATGGTGGTATTATAGTAATTGATTTTATTGATATGCAATTAGAATCTAATAGAAAGAGATTATATAATGAAATGCGAAAAGAAACATTTCGTGATAGAGCCAAAACTGTTATTTTTCCTTTAACTCAACTTGGTTTGATGCAAATTACGAGACAAAGAATTCATCAAAATATTGCAGAAAAAATTACTGTTGAATGTCCAAGCTGTCATGGAGTTGGAAGAGTAGCTGAAAAAGGAATGATATTAAGTAAAATTGAAAAATGGCTCAAGCGATTTAGAAGTGAATCAAAAGAATTTAAATTGAAGTTAGTTGTCAATCCTGAACTTGCAATTTATCTAACAGAAGGTGAAGTAACAAAATTACAAAAACTAATGTTGAAATATTTTGTTCAAATTAAATTGCAACAATCTGATAGATTAGAAAAAAACAAGATTCAATTTTACTCAATCAAACATCAAAAAGATATAACAGCAGATTATTTATAATGTCAAAAACTAGAAAAATAAGTATCCTTGGCTCTACTGGCTCTATTGGAATTCAAACTTTAGATGTAATTGAGAAATTAGGTGATATGTTTAAAATTAATTATTTAACAATTAATACTCGAATAGATTTACTTGAACCTCAAATATTAAAGTTTAATCCAAAAGGAGTTGTAATAACTGATGAAAAAAAGTACAAAGAATTTAAAAGTACAACAAGTTTCAAAGGTAAAATACTTAGTGGAGAAGAAGGTGTTATTGAAGCAGCTTGTGATGATACAAATGATTTATTACTTACTGCGTTAGTAGGATTTGCTGGAGTTATCCCTACTTATCACGCTTTGCAAAAAGGTATCGATATTGCACTTGCCAATAAAGAAACTTTAGTTAGTGCAGGAAGTATAATAACTAAATTAGCAAATGAAAAAAACGCAAAAATTCTAGCTGTAGATAGTGAACATAGTGCAATATTACAATGTTTGATTGGTGAAGATCATAACGATATAGAAAAGATAATTTTAACTGCATCAGGTGGACCATGTAGAACTACACTTAAATCTGAATTTGCAAAAATTACTGTTGAAAGTGCTTTAAAACATCCAAATTGGTCAATGGGTAATAAAATTACTATTGATTCTGCTACTATGATGAACAAAGGTTTGGAAGTGATTGAAGCATTTTGGCTATTTGGATTAAGAATTGACCAAATAGAAACAATTATTCATCCTCAATCAATAATTCATTCAATGGTACAATTCAATGATGGTTCTATCAAAGCTCAAATGGGTTTACCTGATATGAGAGTTCCAATTTCTTATGCACTCACCTATCCAAAACATTCTAAATTTGATTTTCCAAGAATGGATTTTGAAAAGTTTAGTACCTTAACTTTCGAAAAAACAGATTTAGATAAATTTGAATGTTTGCAACTTGCTTATATAGCTTTAAAGATTGGCGGTACAGCTCCAGCAATTATAAATGCAGCGAATGAAATTGCAGTTCAAGAGTTTTTGAATAAGAACATTAGCTTTGATAAAATTTCATATTTTATTTCTAAAGCTTTAAATACACTTGAAATCATTGAAAATCCGTCATTGGACGAATTAATTGACATAGATAAATTAACAAGAATTTTTACATTAAACGAAATCAAAAAATAATATGGAAGTTTTAAAAACAGTATTTTATTTTATTCTAGTAATTGGCGTATTAGTTACTGTTCACGAATGGGGACATTTTATAGCTGCAAGATTGTCAGGTATAAGAGCGGACATATTTTCATTTGGAATGGGTAAAAGGTTATTTGGCTGGCATAGAAAATCAGGGTTTACTTTTGGAGAATTACCTGAAGACTTTGATTATGGTACAACTACAGATTGGAGAGTTTCTTTAATACCAATGGGTGGGTATGTAAAAGTTGTAGGTATGGTTGACGAAAGTTTTGATACTGAATTTGCTAACAAACCAGCCGAACCTTGGGAGTTCCGTTCTAAAAATGCATTTAAAAAAGCATTTGTTCTTTCAGCTGGTGTTATTATGAATATGATATTAGCAATTTTTATTTTTATAGTAATTTCTTTTACAAATGGCACAACAGTTCTTGAATCTACAATTATTGGTTATGTAAAACCAGCATCTTTAGCTGAAAAAATTGGCTTAAAAGATGGAGACAAAGTTGAAAAAATTAATAATAAAATCATAACAGATTGGAATACAATTTTCAAAACTTTAAGTTTAGATGATTTCGGTAATGACAAGACAATTCTACTAGTTAGAAATGGAAAAACTGAAAGTATTAAAGTTTCTGGTATTGCAATTTTAGATGAAATTAAAAAGAACAAAAAAGATTTTTCTTTTGGTGTAGCTCCTTTTGATAAAAGAGTTTTATTAGTTCATTTGAATCCAAATAATCCTGGGTTCAATGCAGGTTTAAAAGATAATGATACAGTTATAAGCTTAAATAATACCCAAATTCATGAAGTGAAACAGTTTATGGGTATATTAACTGATAATAAAGGCAAACAAGTAGCTTTTAAAATCAAACGTGGTATTGAAATAAAAGATTTTAATGTAACTACTAATTCATCAGGGAAAATTGGAACTTCAATAAATGAAGTGTATAGTGGTAAAGTAAAGAAAGTTGATTATACATTAGTAGAGTCTATAAGCGAAGGTTGGAATCAAACAACTGATATAGTTAATTTAATAACAGGTTCATTTGCACAAATTTTCAAAGGCAATGTAAAAGTTAGTGAATCTGTAGCAGGTCCTATTATGATTGCTAAAGAATCTTCTCGTTCAGCTTCAATGGGTTTTGAAAGTTTCTTTAGATTTATGGCAATGATATCAATTTCACTTGCAATAATGAATATTTTACCTTTTCCAGCTCTTGATGGTGGTCACTTAGTTTTTGTATTAATTGAAGCAATTATTAGAAGAGAAGTACCGATCAAAGTGAAAATGTATATTCAGAATGCAGGAATGGCAGTATTGCTTTTACTTTTTGCTTATGTGATTGTAATGGACATAATAAGATTATAAAATGAATATTTTAGTATCAAATGATGATGGTATTGATTCTCTTGGAATAGTTTCATTAGTTAGAGCTTTAAAACCTCTAGGTAAAGTAACAGTTGTAGCACCAGATAGACAACAAAGTGCTGTAGGTCACTCTTTAACTTTTTCTAGCCCTTTAAGAGCAACTCCATTTCATAGGGATGGAGAAATATTAGGATATTCAATCAATGGAACTCCTTGTGATTGTGTCAAATTAGCACTTTCTACTTTATTAGATGAAAAACCTGATATGGTTATTTCAGGAATTAATCATGGAGCTAATACAGCTATAAATATTTTGTATTCTGGTACTGTTTCTGCAGCTACAGAAGGTATGTTAAGTGGAATTCCATCAATGGCAGTTTCTGTAAATAGTCACGATAATAATGCAGATTTTTCAAGTGCAATGCATTATTCTTATTTACTTGCAAAAAATTTGTTAAATTTGAATATGCCTAAAGATACTTTTTTAAATGTTAATATTCCTGCTTTGCCTTTAGAAAGTATAAAAGGAATAAAAACAGTTGAACATAATAGTTCATTATGGAAAGATGAATACATTGAAAGATTTGATCCTTTTGGGCAGAAATACTATTGGTTTAGTGGTAAATACGAAGTATTTAATAGTAATGTTGATGTTGACGATATTCTATTAGAAGAAGATTATGTTACTATTACTCCCGTTCAGTACAACTTAACTAACAAAGTTTTTTTGAAAAACATTAAACATTTAGAAGAATTATAATATGCCAAAATATGTAACTATAGACGAAATCGAATCAGGAATGATAGTTTCAGAAGCTATAGTGAATAACTTTGGTCAAACTCTTGTTCCAGCAGGAACAAAACTTACTGAAAATCAGAAAAAAGTTCTTAAAACTTGGAATGTTCCTGGACTAATGATCAAGTCTGATTTCAATGAAGAAGCTATGTTAATGCATCCTGAACTTCGTTCAATAGCAAGAAATAGAATTTTAAAAAGGATGAATTGGAGACCAAAAAACGAAATGGAAACTGATATTCTTGAAATGGCAATTGTAAAATTAATAATTATGACTACAATAAACTAGAGTAATTTTATGAAACTTATTAATAAGATAATAAAAGAGATTGATGAGTTTCCAACTCTACCTACAATTTACTCTACCCTATCTGAAGTAATTTCAAATCCTAGATCTACAGCTGGAGATGTCTCAAATATAATTTTACAAGATCAATCTTCTGCTTCCAAAATATTAAAAACTGCCAATTCTGCTGCTTATGGTGTAATGGGAAAAGTTACAACTGTTTCGCAAGCGGTTGTTTATATAGGTTTTGAGGAAGTTAAAAATTTAATTGTTTCACAATCTATATTAGATATTTTTGGTAATGTAAATCTTACTAAAGCTATTAACCCTATAGATTTGTGGAAACATTCTATTGCTGTTGGTATTATTTCTAAAAATATTGCAAAAGGAATGGGTATCAGAAATTTTGAAACTTATTTTCTTTCTGGAATTCTACACGATATAGGTAAATTACTTTTTCTTAAATCAATACCAGAACTATATGACAAAGTAATAAATTATTCAATTGCAAATAATATACCTATAATAGAAGTTGAAAAAAATATTATAGGAATGAGCAGTTCATTAGCTGGTTCTTTACTTGCAGAAAAATGGAACATACCTGCTACAATTAGAAACACAATTAAATACCAACATATTGGACTATTAAATGACAAACCTGAAACTTTAGTATCAATAGTCCACTTAGCTAATATTGTAGCTGAGATGCTTGAGTTAGGTTATTCTGGCGAATATTTGATTCCTGAAATTAATAAACAAATTTGGCAAGTAATAAAGTTACCCACTGCTTTTTTTACTAAAAACTTACCACTTATTATTAAAGAATATCAAGATTCAGTTAATCTTTTATTAAAAACCTAAAAACAATGGAAATTGTTTCTACAAATATAAAATTTGATCAAGAAGTAATAATAAATTCTATCTTAGATGATATTGACGAATTTATTTCTTTCCCAAAATTTAGTGAGAATAAGTTTGAAACTTATATTAAAGCTTTAAAAGTATTCTTAAATCTTCCAAATTCTACAAATGCTATTCTTTATCAAATAAATACAGATACTTTTGAATTCCAATATTCAATTTCAGAGCCTATAATTAATGAAGAATTAGCACTGGAAAAATTAAACTGTTATATTAATAATGGAGCAATTGGGAAAGTATTGCAAAATGCACAAATTTATGTTTTCCCTAATTTAGAAGATAATTTAATAAAAGTTGATTGTATGATTATTCCATTAATTGCTTCTTGGGGAATTATAGGATTAGTCTTTGTAAGAATCGAAAATGTAAATGATCAATTAAGTAAGTTGATATATAGGCTTTATAATAGTCATGCGAGTAATTTTGCAGGAGTAATAGAAAGAGTTGAACTTAATCAAAAGTTAAAATATACAAAAGCAGAATTAGAACAAAGAATAGCAATTAAAACTATGGAGCTCGAAAATAGTGGAAGAGAGCTTAGAATTATTATGGATTCTGTTCAAACTGGCATTTTAGTTACTGATTTAAATAATAATACAATAAATAGAATTAATTTTTATGCTTTGACTTTAATAGGTTTAAATGAATTAAAAATTATGAACTCAAATGTTATTAATTATATTGAAAATTTTGATGAGAATAATTACGAAACTCAAGAAACATTTTTAGTTAATTATATTTCAGATAAAATTCCAATATTGCTTAAAATATCTTTTGTCAATTTTGGAAATACTAATTATAAAATTTTTAGTTTTGTTGATATTACAATTAGAAAAAAAGCTGAAAATGAATTGAAAATTGTTAATGAAAACCTTGAACAAACTATTTTAGAAAGAACTTTTGAGTTAAAATTATTAATTGAAAGATTAGAAAAAGAAATTATTGAAAGGAAACAAGCCGAAGCTGATATACTAAGAATGTTAAATTTGGAAAAAGAATTAAATGAGTTGAAATCAAGATTTATTTCAATGGTGTCACACGAATTTAGAACTCCTTTAACTATTATTAAAAGTTCAGCACAATTTGTTGAAACTTTTTACGATAAATTATTATTTGATGACAAAAGACAATATTTGCAAAGAATTTCTTCAACTGTTGATTTTATAACTAATCTTTTAGAAAACATTATCTTTATCGAAAAATCAAATGTTAAAAAGGTAACTTTAACATTTACTAAAGTGAATTTAAAGGCTTTAATTGAAAATATAATTGGTGAATTAAACTTAACAAATAAAATTCATAGAAATTTTAAATACAATAATAATAGTTTAATTGAATATTTAAGAACAGATGAACAATTATTAAAGTTAATTTTAAGCAATATCATTTCAAATGCGTTTAAATATTCTGATGAAGAATGTTTAAT
>JAPLFM010000137.1:0-19887 GCA_026390675.1 Candidatus Kapaibacterium sp.
AAATATTCTGATGAAGAATGTTTAATTGTAATTGAAATATCACATTTGGAAAATGAAATATGCATAGCAATTTCAGATAAAGGTATTGGAATTGATGTTTCAGAAATCAACAATATTTTTGACATGTTTACAAGAGGAAGTAACGTGTCTAATATTCAAGGCACTGGTTTAGGTCTTTCCGTAGTTAAAGATTGCTTAGAAAAGCTTAATTGTAGATTCGAAATTGAATCTTTTTTGAATCAAGGTACTATTTTTAAATTATATTTTAATGAGTAAATGATGGAAAAATTAATTCTAATAATAGAAGATGAGTTTCAAATTAGAGAGGATATATCACAAGTATTGAAACTTAATGATTATAACACAATTGAGAGTGGGAATGGTTTGGACGGAGTTGCAATGGCAAAAAAGCATTTACCAGATTTGATAATCTGTGATGTAATGATGCCAATTATGGATGGTTACCAAGCATTAGAAGAATTGCAAAAAAATCCTCAAACATCAGTTATACCTTTTTTATTTCTAACTGCAAAATCTACAAAAGATGATATAAGATCTGGAATGAATATTGGAGCTGACGATTACTTGACTAAACCATTTGACTTTAAAGATTTAATAAGTGCAGTTAAAACAAGATTAAATAAAACAAATGTAACAAATGAAATAATAGAAAAGAAATATGACAATCTGAAATCTACCATTAGCAGTAGCTTTCCTCACGAGTTACGAACTCCTTTAATTTCAATTTTAGGTTTTTCGGATTTATTAAGAAAAAATTTAGATAAAATGAATATTAATGATGCTAAAGAAATGGCAGGTGATATATATTCTGAAGGTACTAGACTTTATTCTTTATTTGAACACTTCATTACTTATAGTGAATTAGAATTAATACTTTTGAAACAAAATGAACTAGAAAAATTAAGATCAAAAACATCTGAAATGATTGAAAATACAATTAAATCAATCGGTAATAATATAGCTGAATCTTACGATAGACAATTTGATATTAGATTTTATTTACAAGACTATTGTATAAAAATTTATGACAAGCATTTTATTAAATTGTTAGAATGTATAATTGATAATGCATTTAAATTTTCAGATAAGAACACTCTAGTTGAGATTAGAACAAATAAAGAAAATGAGAATATGCTTTTATCAATTAAAGATAATGGAATTGGAATGAGTAACGAACAAATTGCTCAAATAGGAGCTTATGTTCAATTTGATAGAAAAGAAAATGAACAAAAAGGAACAGGGTTAGGGCTAGCAATAGCTCAAAAGATTACTGAAGTATATAAAGGAGACTTTAGCATTAGAAGTAATGGAAAATCAAATACAACTATTGAAATTATGTTACCTATAAAATAATGACATTACAATTTATGAAGATAAAAAGTTATAAGTATATAAATAAAAATGAAAATAAATAGTAATTCGATTGCTAAAAGTTTAAAAAATAATTTTTTGTTTTTATTAATAATTGCAAAAATAATTGGTACAAACAAAATCATAAAAAATGCAAATGAGCCAACAAAAAATATGACTTTATTCAATTCAATACTCCTTTATCAAGAGTTTTAACAAATCTTTTTAAATAAACTATGAATGATATTATTAAAAACAAAGTTACAATAAAATGTCCATACAAATCAAAATATTGAAAGTTATAAATTAAACCTATAAAATATAAAGCTAATACATTAGCTGTAATTTTACCTAAAATATTAGACGGAATTACAAAATTTAATTTTCTTTTTGCATAAAGCCCACCAATAATAATTAACAAATCTCTTAATACTGCAATTACTAAAAAGTAAATTGGAATTTTACCTTGTTTTAATAAAACAATTGCCACTAAAGCAATACAAATTTTGTCAGCTACTGGATCTAATATTTTACCCATTTCAGAAGTATTATCAAATAACCTAGCTAAGTATCCATCTAAATAATCAGATAAAAAAAAAAAAAAAATTAAGACAATCATTGTAATCTGGTAATTGTATAGGATTGCAAAAGCAAGAGGGAATGCTAAAATTCCTCTTATAATACTGATAATATTTGGTATTGATTTCATCTAACTTTTTCAAATTTGACTAAAAACATTGATAAAACAAATGAAGTACAAATACCTACAAGCATTGGTTCAATAATTATAAACAATGTAATTTTAAATTGTGACTGAATCAAAGTCCAAAATAAAGAAATACCACTTGAAAAAAGCATTAAAAATATACATTTGTTTGAAGACAAACTAATTTTTTTCGAATAGCTAATTAACAAAGGAAAAAGTAAACCTGGAACTGCAATTGAAGATAATTTATATAATAAATCAATCGGCGAAGGAATATAAATAGCTAAAGAAATTCCTAAAATAGCTGATATAACCATTCCATAATCAATTAATCTTTTTACTGAAATTTTCCCAGATTTATTGATAAGATTATTTAAAATATCATTACCTATTGTTACACCACTTAAAAACATATAACTTTCAAGGGTTGACATTACTATAGCAAGCAAACAAACATAAAATACACCTTTCCAAAAAATTGGTAAAATCATTTCTGCTAATAATGGAAATGACATAATTGGGTTAATATTAGCTAAGAATGCTTTAGCATATAGTCCACAGGAAATTGTTAAAAAATCAAAAAGTATCCAAAACAAAATTGAAACATAGATACCATTTTGTGCTGTTTTCTCATCTATAGCTGAAGCACTTCTTTGATGAAAACTAGGATCTACAAATGTTTGTAATGCAATAATTTGCCAAACAATTATATATTGCCAACTAAAGTTTCCAGTGAGTTTCAAAAGAGGTGTAGGTAAATTAGTAATCTCCTTTGGAAAAAATCCAAAATGTTGAATTGCAAAAAACAATAATACTCCAAATCCTAAATACATAAAAACAAATTGTATAGTGTTTGTCAAAATATCTGCTTTTAATCCACCCTTGAAAAGGTATGAAGTTGAAAGAATTGTTCCTAATACAATTGCATAACTTAAATCAATATTAAAAACTAATTGAATCAATATACCTAACATAAGAATTGAACTAGCTGGAATTGTAATAAAGAGAATAATTATAGAACTTATAAATCTAGCTTTAGCTCCATAATGAAATTCTATTTTTTCTGGAATAGAGCTAAAAGTAGTTTTATTAATTCTTTTGGAAAGATATAATGCAAAAAAAACAGCTGCTATGTAATATGGTAAAGCAAAACAAGTAAAAGCTACTATTCCATTTCTATAAACAAACTCCCCAATCCCCAAAATGTTTCCATACCAAGTAGCAACTAAAGATGCAACAAAAAAAGGTAATGTTACATTGCGTCCTGCAAGAATAAAATCTGATTTTGATTCATCTTTACCAAAATAATTTACTAATCTAAATCCTGCATAGTAAACTAAAATAAAGTAAAACAAAATCACAAGGTAATCAATGAATACTAATTTCATAAATTACTCAGATGATCCCATTATCCTTGATACTATAGCAAGAGATGGAATTTGTTCAAATATTAATTTAATTAGAACCATAAGAGGTACTGATAAAATCAAACCAGCAATCCCCCAAATAAAACCCCAAAATACCAATCCAAATAGTACAGTTAGCAAATTCAACCTTAATTTGCCACCCATTACCAAAGGCTCAACAACATTACCCATAATTAGTTTTAAAGCAATAAGTATTATAGCTAGAGTAGATACTGGTGATAATGAATCATATTGAATTGCTGCCATTAATATTGGAGGAATTGCTGCCATTATGGGACCAATTGTCGGGATAAAAGTTAATAAAAAAGTAATAAAACCCCAAAAGAAAGCAAAATTAATTCCATAAAAAAGACAAACTGTGTATGTTATAAAACCAGTACATAAACAAATAAATGATTTCAAAATCATATATGAATAAATAGACCTTTGAATCCTTTCATAATTAACTAATAAATCACTATGTTCACTTTCACCAGATACATAATTCAAATATTTTTTATAGTCAGCCATTCCAATTAAAAGTACAATGTAATAAAGTAAAAACATAAAAAATGAAGTGGAAAATGAAAATAAAACATTAGAAAGATAACTCAAAGTACTACCCATTTTGTTTTGAGTTAATATTTCAAATAGACCTCTCCAATCCATTCTTCTATCAATTTTGATAAATGGCAATGTTCGTAAAAATTGTATGAAATCATTAGATTTAATTTGAAGTCTTTTGAGTAAATATGCCTTATTATCAATTAAATCAGAAGATGTTTCCAATACTACAACATAAAGTAGTAGTAGTACAACTAATGTTATAAAAATTACTGTTGGCAATATTAACCAGCGAGGCATTTTTACCTTTCTTAGCCAAGTGATTAATGGTTGGAACATAATTGCAAATAATAAAGCCATAACTAATGGAATAATAATAGCTTGTAAAGAATATAAGATGTAAAATATTACAATTAAAAGCAATACTAATAATATGTTTTTAATAGCAAGATCATGTTGTTCAATTTTTTTTGGCATAAATAATAATTTTATATAGTTATAATATGAAACAAAATAATAGATAATTCGTAAATTAATTTTCTAAGATTACAAAATTAATAATAAATTTCCTTTAAACTACTAAATGGGTATGTATGAAAAATTATTTTCTATCAATTAGTGCTTCAGCAATTTTGCTCGGTAGCATTTTTGTAACTAATATTTATTCAATTGAGACAAATATGAGTTCTAATAAAGCTATTGAAACTAAAAATTTCGATAAAGATGTAAAGATTTCTGAAGATTTCTTTAGACATGTAAATGGTGGATGGATGAAAGCAAATCCTATCCCAGCTGAAAAAAGTAGATTTGGTTCTTTTGATGCACTTCAAGATAATGCACAAAACCACATAAAAGGCATTTTGGAAGAAATGTCTAAAAATACAAACTCTAAAAAAGGAAGTATAGAACAAAAACTTGGTGATTTTTACTTTGCTGCAATGGATGAATCTACAATTGAAAAATTGGGTTTTACTCCTATTAAAAAGTATTTAAATGAAATTAAAACACTTAAAAGTGTAAACGATGCTTGGAAATTAATCGCTAAGTATCATTCTGAAGGTGATGGTTTTGTTTTTGGCTTAGGTCCTGAACAAGACCCTGATAATGGTAAAAAATATATTGCTACTGCATATCAAGGTGGCTTAGGACTTCCTGATAGAGACTATTATTTGAAAGATGATGAAAGGTCTAAAACTCTTAGAACTGAGTATATTAAAATGATCACTAAGTTTTTTGTTTTAACAGGTGAAAACGAAACTATTGCTTCTAGTAAAGCCAAAAATGTAATAAATTTTGAAACTGAGTTAGCTCAGAATTCAAAAACAAAACTTGAAATGAGAGATCCTCAAACTATGAAAAACAAAATGGATGTAGCAGCTTTGAAAGCACTTTCTCCTGAATTGGATTGGACTTATTATTTCAATACAATTGGCTTTCCTAATCCAGGAACTTTAAATATTACTTCTCCCAAATTTATTACTGCAGTAGGTTTGATGACTAAATCTCAAAGTCTAGATGCATGGAAAGATTATTTAGCATTTCATGTTATTAGCGGTTCTGCACCTTCTTTGAGTTCTAACTTTGTCAATACAAGGTTTGACTTTTATGGAAAAGTAATTAGTGGTCAAAAAGAAATGAAACCAAGATGGAAACGAGCTATTGATATGTCAAATGCATCTCTTGGTGAGGCAATTGGTAAAATATATGTTGGAAAATATTTCCCTTCTGCAGCAAAAACTAGAATGGTTGAATTAGTAAATAACCTTAAAGTGTCACTTGATGAAAGAATTGGTTTATTAGATTGGATGAGTGATGCAACTAAAAAACAAGCAAAAGATAAACTTGCTACAATTAAAGTTAAAATTGGCTATCCTGAAAAATTTTTAGATTATGCAACCGTTGAAATATGAAATATCTAAAAACAATTTTTTTGATAATATGCAAAATGCTAGTAAATATAATAATGATATTCAAATGAAGAAAATCAACAAAGATGTTGATGCTGATGAATGGGGTATGACTCCTCAAACTGTAAATGCTTATTATAATCCTGCAAGTAATGAGATAGTATTTCCTGCAGCTATTTTACAAGCTCCATTTTTTGATATGAATGCAGACGATGCGGTTAACTATGGTGGAATCGGTGCTGTAATAGGTCACGAAATCACTCATGGATTTGATGACCAAGGTCGTCAGTATGACAAAGAAGGTAATTTAAAAGATTGGTGGACAGCTGAAGATGCTAAAAAATATGATGAAAAAGTTCATAAAATTGTTTTACAATACAATAAATTTACTCCTATAAAAGATAATAGTGTAAATGGAGATTTAACTCTTGGTGAAAACATTGCTGACCTAGGTGGTGTAACAATTGCATATAACGCATTGAAACTTGCAAACAAAGGTAAAAAAGTTGAGAATATTGATGGATTTAATCCTGAACAAAGATACTTTTTAAATTATGCTCAAGTATGGAGACAAAATATAAGAGATGAAGAATTAATGATGAGATTGAAAACTGACCCTCATTCACCTGCTGAGTATAGAGTAAATGGTATTGTTTCTAATTTGCCTGAATTTTACAATGCTTTTGGTATAAAACAAGGTGATATTCTTTGGAAACCAGAAGTAGATAGAGCTAGAGTTTGGTAATGTTTTAAAATTTAAAAATTTAAATGGCTGTTATCAAATCAAATAACAGCCATTTTTTTTATCTTTAAGTAAGTATAATATTATTATTTACAATTTTTTTGTAAATTTTCTTTAGCAGTATTGTTTCCTAGCTCAACTGCCCTTTTCCAATCTTTACAAGCTTCAAATGATTCTTTATATTCAAAATGTGCTTCTCCCCTTTTATTGAATGCTTCTCCATTAAAAGGATCAAACAATAAACTTATTGTATAATCTTGAATAGAAAAATTAAACTCTTTTGTAATTAATCTAATATTTCCTCTATAAAAAAATGCTTTTGAATTTTTGGGATCTAAATCAATTGCTGAATTTAAATCTTCTATTGCTTCATTAAAATTACCAATCTTAGATTTTAAAATACCACGGTTAATGTATGAATCAATAAAATCAGGTTTGAATTTAATAGCAAGTGAATAATCTTCAATAGCTCCATTAGTATCATTTAAAATATCTTTTACAATTGCTCTATTAAAGTAAGCCAAAGGAAATGAAGAGTTTACCAAAAGTGATTTGTTGTAATCTTCAATTGAACCTTTAAAATCTTTTAAATCAAATTTCAACAAACCTCTTAAATAATAAACATCTTGAAAGCTAGTTTTAAGTTCAATTGCTTTACCAAAATCTAAAACTGCTTGTTTTACCTCATTATTTTCAGTGTTGAAAATACCCTTATAATAAAATGCATCAGCAAATAATGAATCTATTTCTAAGGCTTTTTGACAATTTTTCAAAGCTTTTAAAAAATTCTTATTTTTAAAATCAATAATTGATAAGTTTAGATAAGCTTTAGAAAAATTAGGATTGATATCTATTGACTTTAAAAACAACTTTGTTGCATTTTCAAATTCACCCTGTTGAAATTTTAGTGTTCCTAAATTGTAATATGAATCAGAATCAAACGGATCCAATTCAATAGCTTTTTCATAATTTAAAATTGAAGATTTAATATCATTTAAAGAACTGTAAGCTTTTCCAAGAAAATAGTAAGCCTTAGGATATGTTGGTTTTTGTTTTAATACTACATTTAAATCTGAAATAGTAGAAATAAAATCACCTTGGTAAAACTTTAATAATGCTCTATTAAAAATTGCATCTGTAAATTTTGGATTTATTTCTAAAGCATAATTATAATCCTTTATTGCATTTGCATAATTTTCAAGTGTGGCTGAAACTTTACCTCTAAAAAAGTGATAAATCAAGTTTTGATTGTTAATCAGAATTGCTTTAGAAATATCTGCCAAAGCACCTTCGGTATATCCAAGATTGTATTTAACCAGACTACGATGAAAAAAAGCTGAATCATTTGAAGAATTCATTTCTATAACTTTAGCAAAGTCAATTAATGCACCATTATAATTTTTGTCATTCTCTTTATTTAATCCATTTTTATAATATTCAAACTGAGTTTGAGATTGTAATTGAATTACAATTAATAACAGTATTATTGTTAATTTCTTCATTTTAACTTTCTTTTTGTGCTAAATAAAATGTTTTTAATAAGCTTTTATTCTTTAATATAACCTAATTCCAAAATTTTCTCTGATTTAATTGGAGAAATATGGTATAAGTTTACAATAAATTTATCTTTTCTAACAATATCTATAACTAATGAGTATTTCAAAGTATCTTTTTCATAATTAGCTGAAAAACCGTTTAATACAAATTGATTATTTTCAGGTTTGTAAATACCATTCACAGCAATTCCATAAGAAACATCATTAACTAAATTTGCAAAATAAGACATTTCTTCACGGTCAAAGCCAATGAAAAGTTTAGTATTATATAATCTTTGAAGGAATTTCATCGAATTAGTAATTTCAATTGCATTTCCATTAAAAACTTCAACAGCAACTGCAGTTCCTTTACCTCCTCTAGAGTCATCTCTTTCAGGTTTTGAAAGAAAAGTTACATACCAATTACCTTTAAAGTATTTTACAACTTCATCAATACCACCAAAAGGTTCGGGTTTTTCATTTTGTGAAAATAAAATAAAAGGGAAAATTAAAATAAAAAACAAAATATATTTTTTCAATTAAATTGCCTCAATGATTAGTTTGAATTTTGAATTTAATAGTTCACTAACTTTAGAAATATCTTTTCCACCAGCAGTAGCAAAATTAGGTTTGCCACCTCCACCTCCACCTAAAAACTTAGCAGCTTCACCAATTATCTTACCAGCTTGATATTTGTTTGTAATATCATCAGTTATTGCAAGGCAAAGATTTACTTTATCATCATTTACTGATGTAAAGAATACAATTGTATTTGATTTTACTTTTGATTTATAATTTTCACAAAGTTTTTTTAATTGTTCAGCATTTTCGGTATTTATTTGTTTTGATATTACATTAATTCCGTTTATTTCGACAGTATCATTTTCGAAATTTGACAAAGATTGCTCAAGTTCTTTTAATTTCAATTCAGTAATTTCTTTTTCTAATTGCTTGATTTTATCATTCAAATTATCGTGTTCATTATTCTTTTGAACAATTTTATCATTTAATGATTTGATATGTAATTCAATTGCTTCTCCAGTAATAGCCTCTATTCTCCTAATTCCAGCTGCAACAGACCCCTCAGATTTAACTTTAAACAAACCAATTTCTGATGTGTTTTTAACGTGAGTACCGCCACAAAGCTCAATTGAGTATTTTTCATCCATTACAACAGCTCTTACTATATCGCCATATTTATCTCCAAAATACATTCTAATCTTATCATTTTGACTAGCTTGCTCTAAAGTTAGTATTATTGTTTCAATTAAGTGATTTTCAAAAATCTTCTTGTTAACAATATTTTCAATTTGCTCAATTTGCTCAGTTGTTACTCTTTCAAAATGATTAAAATCAAATCTTAAATAATCAGAACATACTAAAGAACCCTGTTGTTTAATGTGAGTACCAACAGTTTGTCTAATAGCTTCGTGCATTAAGTGTGTAGCTGAATGATTTCGTGCTGTACTTTTTCTTTTGATTGAATCAACTTGAGCAAATGCAACTCCACCTACTAAGTTTTCTAAATTCTTATCACAGAAATGAATAATTGCATTTCCTGATTTTTTTACATCTTCTACTAAATATGTTTCACCACCTAGAATTATTTTTCCTGTATCTGAAACTTGCCCACCACTTTCTACATAAAAAGGAGTTTTATCTAATACAATTTGATTTTCATTTATATAAAGAACTTTACCTTCACATGAAAGTGATTCATAACCTACAAATTCAGAAGAAAAATCTAACATTGGTATTTCTACTTCTTGAGTAGTTTTTTTTCTAGCTGCTCTTGAACGATCTTTTTGTTCTTTCATTTTTACTTCAAATCCAGCTATATCAACTTCAAGATTATTTTCACGAGCAATTAGTTCTGTCAAGTCTAATGGGAACCCAAATGAGTCAAATAAAAGAAAGGCTTCATCTCCACTAATTGAATTTGCTCCACCAATATTTGATTTTATTTCTTCAAATTTATTTAATCCACGTTCAAGAGTTTGTAAGAAACTTTCCTCTTCACCTTTAATAACTTTTTCAATGATTTCTCTATTTGAATTTAATTCAGGGAAAAAGTCTCCTAAAGTTTCAATTAATACTGGTAGTAAAGAATAAAGGAAAGGTTCTTTAAATCCTAAGTTTCTAGAATATCTTGAAGCTCGCCTTAAAATTCTTCTTAAAACATATCCTCTCCCTTCATTACCAGGGAAAGCTCCATCAGCGATTGAGAATGAAAGAGTTCTAATATGATCTGCTATGACTCTCATGGCAATAGAATCTTTATCTTCCAATCCACCATTGTATTTTCTACCACTTAATTGAGATATTTTGTTGATTAGTGGCATAAAAACATCGGTATCGTAATTCGAAGTTTTTCCTTGAATTACTCTAACTATTCGTTCAAATCCCATTCCTGTATCAACATGAGTTGAAGATAGAGGTTCTAAAGCTCCATCAGATTTTCTATTGAATTGAATAAATACTAAGTTCCAAATTTCAATTACTTGAGGGTCGCTTGCATTTACTTTGGGACCGCCAGTTTTATCTGGAGTTCCATCGTAGTGTATTTCAGAGCAAGGACCACAAGGACCAGTCTCGCCCATTTCCCAAAAATTATCTTTAGCTCCATGTCTTTGAATTCTAGATTCAGGTAAATATTTTTTCCAAATTTCAAAAGCTTCATCATCAGTTTCAAAAACTGTTGCATAAAGTCTTTCAGAGTCAAGTTTCCATTTATCAACTAATAACTCCCAAGCCCATGCAATAGCATCTTCTTTATAATAATCCCCAAAACTCCAATTACCTAACATTTCAAAAAAAGTATGATGATATGTATCAACTCCAACTTCTTCTAAATCATTATGTTTTCCTGAAACCCTAATACACTTTTGAGTATCAGCCGCTCTTGAATATTCTCTTGAGCCAGTTCCAAGAAATACATCTTTAAATTGGTTCATTCCTGCATTTGTAAAAAGTAAAGTTGGATCACCATGTGGGACAACAGGAGCAGAAGGTACAATTCTATGAGTTTTGTTTTTAAAATAATCTAGAAATGATTGTCTAATTTCATTCGAAGTCATTTATTTTCCAATTTTGTTGATTTTTAAAATGTAAATTTAGCTAATTGTTATGAAATTTTGATTATAAGTCAAAAGATTTTTATACTTAACGATTAATTTAATATTTTTGTATTATGAAAATATGTATTATTCTTTATTATATTTCTTTTTTGCTTATATCTTGCTCAGATGACGATAAAAGCAAAAAGGTATTTACAATTCAAGAGCCTTTAGATAAAGCTGATCAAATTAGTTATAATTTTTCTGCTTTTTTTATAGATTCAAATTTTACTAAAGCTGAACTTTCTGCATACCAAGCTAGAATTTTTTCAAATAAAAAAGAAACAATTTTGGATAGTAATGTTAAAATCTACTTTTTTTCAAAAATTTCGGGCAAAAAAGAAAGTTTTATGTCTGCTGATAGTGTTAGAATTGATGATGTTACTAGAAATATGACAGCTTATGGTAAGGTTTTTGTTCAATCACAAAGTAACAAAGCAAATTTAAATGCAAAAATACTAGTTTGGGATAATACAACCCAAAAACTAACTTCAAATTCGTATGTAACTTATTCATCTCAATACGAAAATATATCTGGTTGGGGGTTTGAATCTGACCAAAATTTAGAAAATTATAAATTTACAAAAGTTGCTGGAACACAAAAATGAAAACTATGCTAATTGCTGGGAATTGGAAAATGAATACTAATATTGATGAAACTGAAATCCTTACAAGTCAAATAATAGATGGTATAACTAATAACTTAGATCCTAATGTTGATGTTTTAATCTGTCCTCCTTCTATAAATTTAAGTAGTGCTTCAAAATTGATTAAAGATACAAGATTAAGATTGGGTGCTCAGAATTGCCATTACGAACAAAAAGGAGCTTATACAGGAGAAACCTCAATATCTATGCTTACTTCATTGGGTTGTAGCCATGTCATTCTTGGGCATTCGGAACGTAGGTCATATTTTGGAGAAACAAATCAATTTATTAATCTTAAAGTAAAAGCTGCAGTCCAATCAAATTTATTTGCAATATTATGTATTGGTGAAACAAAAGACGAAAGAGATAATAATAAAACTTGGGAAGTTTTAGAGTCGCAACTTTTTAGTTGCCTCATTGGTATTGATGGAAATTTGTTAGAAAAAGTTGTTATTGCTTATGAACCAGTTTGGGCAATAGGTACAGGTTTGACTGCAACAAATGATCAAATACAAGAAGCTCATGCAAGAATCAAAAATTATATTTCTGAAATTAAAGGTATTCCTGGTAGAACAGTTCCAGTACTATATGGAGGAAGTTTGAATGAAAAAAATGCTTTAGAAATCTTATCAATTCAAGATGTAAACGGTGGTTTAATTGGTGGTGCTTCATTAACTTCAAATTCATTTTTATCTATTATTAATTCAGCTCAAAGAGTAATAAATTAATGCAGTTGAGTGTACCTAATATATTAAGTTTATCAAGAATTATAGTAGCTCCTGTATTTCTATTTTTATTTTTATCAAAAGATCCAAATTTAGTTGCTTTTTCTTGTGTCCTTTTTTTAATTGGAGCATTATCTGACTATTTTGATGGTTGGTATGCAAGAAAATACAATATAGCTTCGGATTGGGGTGTATTTATAGATCCACTTGCAGATAAAATATTAACAAGTGCCGGTTTTATTGCCTATGTTATGCTTGGTTTAGTTCCATTTTGGATGATTTTGATTATAATTATTAGAGATTTTTCAATTACCTTTTTTAGACTTTTTGCTGATTCTCATAATTTAACTATAAGAACTTCAAACTCAGCAAAATGGAAAACTTTTCTTCAATTTGTTTTTTTAGCTTATATTCAGATTTTCATTTTTATTGACAAGTTAAATCTTTTTAATTTGTCAAAAGAAACTATTTATAAAATTATACATTCCGATTTCACTTATTATTCTATCCTTTTTTTAACATTACTTACAATTTATACTTTTTATAAGTACCTTCGTGATAACAAATCTGTTGTAAACAAGTTGTTTGGATTTGAAATAAATTAACTTATCATTTATATTCTTTTAATTATGTATTTTATATCCTTTCAGATTAGATTCTACTTTTGTATATTTGCAGAAGTTATTATTAAAGATTAATATAAATATTTAAAATTTATGTTTACAGAAATTATTGGGCATATTGCAAGTTTCTTTTATATAGTGGGTTCTTCTTTTAGAGAGCAGATTTATATTAGAGCATCATTCGTTCTAGCTGCGTTTTTCGAACTTTATTATGATTTTTATCATACAGAAGGAGAGCCACTTTGGACTCCAATTATATGGACAGTCCCTTTAATTTTAATTAATGGATTTTATTTTGTCAAACTATTTCACGAAAGAAAAACTTTATTTTTAGAAGAATTTGAGCAAGTTATATATTATCGTAATTTTTCAAAGACTGATAAAATAATTTTCAAAAGAATTATTAAATTAGCAGAAAATATTGAATTGGAGTCAAATCAAATTCTTATAGAGGAAAACAAAGAAATTGATTCTTTTTATCTAATTACTGAAGGAGCTTCCAGTATTTATGTGAAAAATAACTTTATTACAGTTATAAACGAAGGAACTTTTATAGGAGAAATGAGTTACCTTACTGGAATGGTACCAAGTGCTACAGTTAAAACAGAAACTAAAGTAAGATTATTAAAATGGGATAAAGCAAAAATCAAAAAAGCCATTTTAAATGATCAAGAAATTGATAATGCATTTAAAATAATTTTATCTGAAGACTTAGTTGCAAAAATCAAAAGTCATAATGAATCTAATCAATCAAATTGATATAAAATACCTTCTTTAACTAATCCTTTGAAATCTGAAACATCGTAATGCTCATAGTCATCAGAATAATGCATTAACATCATTTTATCTCTATATTGTGAATCTAAAGATTTCAATTCTTCCAAACTAGCATGCACTGGATTTGGTTTAAATGAACAATCATGAAATATTATTTCTGCTTTTTTACCATAATGTTTTACTAAGTTTAAATCAAATTTTGTATCTCCAGAAAACAGCACTTTATCATCAATCATTAAGCCATAAGAAATAAAAGCTTCATCTGAATTTTTAGCACTATCTGGAACATGGTTAGTTCTAAAAAATTCAAGATTTATATCTCCATATTTTAATGAATGTCTATTATAGCCTTTTTCTTGAAATTGAACAGGAGAAATTACATTGTAATAATCATTAAATGACAAATATTCACTCTTTTCATTAATTTCATTAAATGCAAGCCCACCTCTTAATGATTGATCCCAAAGTAAATTTTGATACTCTTTAGTTATTATTAATTCTAATTTTGGCTTTCCAGCTGCCAAACCTATATATCTATTTGTCAAAGTTAAAAGTTCTAAACCACCAATATGATCTGAATGGCTATGAGTAGGTAGTACTGTTTCAATATCATGTAAATCTAAACCAGTATTTGCTTTTAAACCCATTGGTCCTGATAATCCAAAATCAACAAGAATATGTTTGTCACCTTTTATAATGATAATATTATTGTTATGAAGTACTTTAGAGAACGCAGTTCCACTTCCAATAAAAATGATTTCTAGTTTGCCATCATTTCTTAGGTTAAGTTTTTTATTTAATTCTAATGCTTTCATATTTTACCTAATTGTAATTTAATAAAAAAACAACAATTTCTCTGCCACATTTTTTTAATTAGCTAATAATTTCAATAATATTTCAAAAACAATCTAATTCTAATTCAAATTACAATTTATTGTTCTGTGAAATTTAATTAAACTTTGTTTTTAAAATTTATTTATTTTATCATAAATGCTCTTTTAAAAACTATACTGAAATATAATATTACAGAAAAACTCAAGTTTCACAAAATCAAAAGTAAATCTTTTTTATAAAAAATGAAATATACTTTTTTTAAAATAACTAAAAATTATCATAAAAATACAATTTTAATTAAACTTTTTTAACTTTATTATGTCTAAAAATTAAATGTTCAACAATAAAAAAGATTTAAGTTATGTTAAAAATTAAAATTTCAACTTTAGTAATTATTACACTACTTAGTAATATCACATTATCTTATTCAAGTACACCTGAAAAGAGAAATGAACTTCACAAGTCAATTGAAAAATACAGAGATGAAAATATTTTCCCAAAAATGTTAGAATGGAAAGATAAAATAGACAAGACTTTAACTTCAGAAGAACTAAAAAGTCTTAATAAGTTAAGAGAGGATTTCAAAGTAAGTAAAGAACATATTAAAAGTAAAATGTCTGATGTAAGGTCTGATATTCAAAAAGGGTATAAAGTAGATAAAGAAAAGTTTCACGATTTGATGGATGATTATAGAGATGAAATGAAAAAATATGGAAAAGCTGTAAAACCATTAGCTATAAATCACTTAGAAGCATTTAAAAAAATTGGAGAAGAAGCTAAACCATTTAAAAGCAAATGGAAAGAAGATCTTACTAAAATGTTTGAAGATTGGAAAAAGAACAATCCTGAAATTGGAAACAGACCTAATTTCAATAAATTTGGTGAAGGTATGATGGGAATGCAAGCAAAAGACAAATTAATGGCTTTGTATTTAATACTATGGGATGGTAACAAAGATCATTTTATGAATGAAATGGAATCAGATAAACCTGAATTTGATTCAAAAGAAGAAAATGATAACTTTGCATATCCTAACCCTTTTGATAAAGTTGCAAATATTGATTTTAGTTTGAAAAATAAAGAAAATGTTAAAGTAACTGTTTTAGACAAAAATGGTAATGTTGTTGCTACATTAGTTAATTCAGAACTTTCTCAAGGCTTTCACTCATTAAGTTTCAACCCCAATGATTACAATATTCCTAATGGTATGTATTTATATAAAATTGAAAGTTTGAGCTTAAACAAAACTGGAAAATTGATTTTAAGTAAATAGTTTCCAAAAATTAATAACTTTTGTAAAAAAGCCTTGTGAATACTCACAAGGCTTTTTAATTTGCATTATTACTTTGAGATAAAATATGAATAGGCAAAACTGGTTTGCTTTTTCCTGAGCGACTTTTTTGTTGGTGAACAAAAAACTAAAATGCTAGTTGTAAGGTTAATTGAATATGATGAATTTACATTTACAGACATAATAATTAAGAAATTTGATACTATTTTACAAGACAATAAGTCTAAAGTTGTTTGGATAGATGTTCTAGGATTGTTCAGGACAGATATTATTGAAGAAATTGGAGCTAAATTAGGTATTCATCCTTTAATATTAGAAGATGTTGTAAATACTAGTTATCAACCTAAAATTACTTTTTATGAAAACATGATTTTTTTAGTATTGAAATTTCTAAGTTATGATGAAAGTGTAAAAGAAATCAAATCAGAACATATTAGTTTTGTGCTTAGTAAAAATTTTCTTGTTACATTTCAAGAAATTGAAGATGATACTTTTCATTATGTTTATGAAAGAATTGTAAGGGAAAATTCTAGAATAAGGAAGAGAACAGTTGATTATCTTTTCTATGCTTTAATCAACCTTGTAATAGAAAACTATGCTAAAGTATTATATCAAATAGGTTCTGAAATCGAAGAATTGGAATCTAAGGTTCTAACTACAAATGATAAAGAAAATTTAAAGCACATATTAAAACTTAAAAATGACATAGTATTTTTGAGAAAAACCTTAAGACCATTAAGAGAAATTTTATTTCAACTTGGTGATGTAGAATCTGATTTTTTTCAAGAAGCAAATAAAATTTATCTTAGAGATTTAAGAGATCATGGCAATCAAGTCTTAATACTTTTGGATGAATTAAATGAATCTGTTACTGTAATTTATGAAGTTTATATGTCAGTAATAAATAACAAAATGAATGAAGTAATGAAAATCTTAACTATTGTTGCAACTATCTTTATTCCACTTACTTTTATAGTTGGTTTATATGGAATGAATTTCAAATATATGCCAGAATTAGAGCTACATTGGGCATACCCGGCTGTCTTAATTATAATGGCATCTATAGGTTTAAGTATGGTATTATATTTTAAAAGAAAAAATTGGTTTTAATTATTAAATGTTAAAAATTATGAATGGTCAACTAAAACTTAGATTAAATATTAATGAAAAGTATAAATGGGATTTGAATCCAATTTATCCAACATTAGATGATTGGGAAAAGGATTTACAATTTGTTGAATCTAATTATTCAAAAATCAAAAATTTTGAAAGTAAACTTGGTAATTCATCAAATGACCTATTATTGTGTTTTAAATTTTCAGAAAAAATTGAAATCAAATTAGATAGGCTTGGATTATATGCTTTTTTATCTAAAGATTTAGATCTAGACAATAAAACTTATCAAGAAATTTATGGCAGACTAAGCAGTTTAGGTACTCTTATTTCTCAAGCATTCTCATTTATAACTCCTGAATTGATGACAATACCCGAAGAAACACTTAACTCTTTTATAAATGAGAATCCTGAATTACAAATTTACAGACATTATTTTGAAAATTTAATTCGTTCAAAAGAGCATATATTATCTAAGGAAAGCGAAAATCTACTTGCTTTGAGTGGTAATATTACTCCAACTGCAAGTAACACTTTTAGTTATTTGAAAAACACTGATATTCAATACCCAACTATAAAAGATGAAGATGGTAATGATTTCCAAATCTCCGATGGCAGATATTCTTATGCACTCTTTTCAACTAATAGAGAATTTAGAAAAGAAGTTTATACGAATTATTATACTCCTTACAAACAATTTCAAAATACATTTTCATCACTTTTTGTTGGAAGTATTAAGTCTTATATATTCAAAGCAAAAGCCAGAAAATATAATTCCACTTTAGAGCTATGCTTAAAACCAAATAATATTCCTATTGAAGTTTATTCAAATTTAGTTGAAACTGTTAATAATAATTTAGCACCATTACACAGATGGGCTGCACTTCGTAAGAAAGTGTTAAATCTTGATGAACTACACCCTTATGATACTTATGTAACTATGTTTCCAGAAATTAAAAAGAAGTTTACTTATGATGAAGGGGTTGAACTTGTCATAAAATCATTAGAAATATTAGGTGAAGAATATGTAGTCCCACTTAAAGAAGCTTTTAATAACCGAAGAGTTGACGTTTATGAAACCAAAGGCAAAAGAAGTGGAGCTTATTCTTCTGGAACAACTTTTGGAGTAAACCCTTATGTATTAATGAATTGGAACGATGAGTTAAGTGATGTTAGTACACTAGCACACGAACTCGGACACAATATGCACTCACTTTTTACTGGTCAAAATCAACCTTATGTATATGCTAGTTACCCTATCTTTTTAGCAGAAGTTGCTTCTATTACCAATGAGGCATTACTATTAGAATATTTATTAAAAAATGCCACAACTAAAATTGAGAAACTATCTCTTTTAGAAATGTATGCAAATAAGTTTGTAACTACATTTTACAGACAAATTGGATTTGCTGAATTTGAATTAAAAACTCATCAATTAACTGAAAAAGGTGAAGCTCTTAATTCAGATACTTTAAGCTCAATTTATGGTGATATTTATCAAAAATATTGGGGTAAAGATGTGATAATGGACGATGAAGAAAAATTAACTTGGGCTAGAGTTCCCCACTTTTATTATGGTTTTTACGTTTATCAATATGCAACTGGTCTTGCTGTAGCAG
The DNA here is from genome assembly GCA_026390675.1 of Candidatus Kapaibacterium sp. Taxonomy (GTDB): domain Bacteria; phylum Bacteroidota; class Ignavibacteria; order Kapaibacteriales; family UBA2268; genus JAPLFM01. The sequence continues at coordinate 18,977 of JAPLFM010000137.1, forward strand.
AACAAATGGTAGATAATATTATTAAAGATCAAAAGTCAGGTATCGAAAGTTTGATGAAATTTTTAAAAGCTGGTAGATCTAACTACCCTATTGATGTTTTAAAAGAATCAAATATTGATATTACCAACCAATCAACTATTATGAATTGTATTTCTAAATTTGATTCAATAATTACTGAGATTGAAAATAATTTGTAACTTACTTAACATCAATAATATTTGAATTTTGATTCCACTTTGGATTTTTGAATTTGGTTATTAAATATTGTAACAAATATTATCTTACAATTTCGTCAAAGAATTATAATTATGGAAATTAGTTTTATTTAGTATTTTTGTAAAAACTATTTGGAGAAAAAAATGCAATTAAAGTATAATGTTCAATATTTAACAAATGAAAATGGGACTCAAACAGTAGTTCAATTGCCATTGATTGAATGGAAAAAACTAATTAAAGATTATTCAAAATTAAGAAAATTATTGATATTAAAAAGCGATTTGAAAAGTAGTCTTTCAGAAATCGAAGAAATTAAAAAAGGTAATCATAATGAAGTTACACTCTTAGACTTTCTAAATGAAAACTAAAGTATTAACTTCTTTAAATTTTAGAAGAAGGGCAAAAAAACTATTAAAGAAATATAATTCTCTTAAAAATGATTTAAAAGATTTAATTGTTAAATTAAATAATAATCCAACTTTGGGAGTTTCACTTGGGAATAACTGTTATAAAATTAGATTGGCTGTTCAAAGTAAAGGAAAAGGTAAAAGTGGTGGAGTGAGAATAATAAGTCATCTTCTATACAATGTTAATCTAAATAATGACAGTAAAATTGTAGTGTTATTAACTATATACGACAAATCGGAATTTGAATCTATACTTGATAAAGATATTATTAAATTGTTAACTGAAAT
>JAPLFM010000137.1:19982-35334 GCA_026390675.1 Candidatus Kapaibacterium sp.
AACTTTTTAGTTTCAATAAACACCCCTAACCAATATATTCTTACAATTTCGTCAAAGAAATTTTAAAAATGATAAATAGTATTTTATAAATGAATTTCCTAAATCCTTTTGTACTTTTTGGTTTGGCTGCAGCGTCTATTCCGCTACTTCTTCATTTGCTAAACCTAAGAAAGCAGAAGAAAGTTGAATTTTCTACTCTAAAATTTCTTAAAGAACTTAAAAAAACGCAAATAAAAAGTCTGAAAATCAAAAGACTTTTACTTTTGATTCTGCGAACTCTAATTATTGTTTGTGCAGTATTAGCATTTGCACGACCAACCATTCAAAGCACTATTCCTGGATTTGAATCATATTCCAATAGCTCAGTAATTATTGCTATTGATAACTCATATAGTATGGATTATAATGATGAATTTGGTAGTAGATTAAAACAAGCTAAACAAACTGCCAATTCTATTATTAGCCTCCTCAAAGAAGGTGATGAAGTTGCAGTAGTTGAAATGGCGAACTTGAAAAATCAAAAACAATATAGTTTTTCAAGGAATTTAAATTTACTAAAAGAGCAAATTCAAAAAATTAGTTTTAATCCTCTAAGTGCTTCTATTGAAAATACATTAAGTTTATCTAACGAAATGCTTAAAGAAACAAAAAATTTAAACAAAAGCATTTACTTAATTTCTGATTTTCAAAATAATACGTTAGCAAAATTAAAAGAAAACCAATTGAAAATGGAACAAAATGTTGGATTGATTTTAGCACAAGTTGGAAATAAGTCAAAAAATATTGCTCTTAATTTATCAGTTGATTCAATTGATATTAAATCTAAAATTTTTCAATTAGATAAATTGGTTGAAGTTGAAGCTATAATCAAGAATAATAGTAATAATGAAGTAAAAGGTGCAATAGCTAATTTATATTTTAATGATATAAACGTTGCTCAACGAACAATAGACCTTCAATCTTATCAAACTAAGACTTTATCAATTTCAGCACTTCCTAAGAGCAGTAAAGCAATAAAAGCACGTATTGAACTCGAACACGATGCACTTGATATTGATAATTCTAGACACTTTGCTTTTGCAATTCCAGATAATCCTAAATTAGCAATTATTGATGATTTGAGTAGTTCATTTATAGAGCTAGCATTGAAAATAAGATTTGGAAATATAAATAATATAGATAAATTTGCTACAAACCAATTTGGTTCTATTAATTTGCAAAATTATGACTGTGTTATTATTGGTAATTCTAATCTAAGCTCAAATGATTTTGATAGACTTTCTAAATTCTTTAACGGTGGTGGTTCTATTTTGGCTTTTGCAAATGAAAACCAAAGTGAAGCATTTAATAATGGAATTGAATCATTTGGATTTGGTAAAGTTAAGACAATTGATTTTGATAAAAATGCAAAAGGTAAATTCACTTTTGTTGACAAACTTCATTCAATATTTGATGGAGTATTTTATGGTGAAACAAGTAGAAACAAAGTTGTTGAAAGTCCTGAAATAATGCGTGCAACAACTGTAAGTAATGGATTGAAAATAATAGACTTAAATGGCAATACTTTACTAAGTGAAATTAAAAAGAATAATAGCAAAGCAATTTATATTGGTCTGCCTGCTAATACCAATTGGAGCAACTTTGTTTTTACAGGTATATTCCCTACTATGATTAATAGAGGAATTTCGTATCTTACTACAGATGAAAGCCTTAGTGGTAATCAAACTACGAATAATAGTTTGATTTTGAGTAAAAAAAATATAAGTGATGGCAATGTAAAAATCATTGATCCTCAAAACAATGAGATATTTAAACAAATTGCAATTATGCCAAGTAATGCAATATTGAATATTGAAGATTTCAATGCTCCAGGAGTATATCAAATCTATAATTTACAAGGTAATTTACTTGCTCTAAAAACGAATCAGATTTGAAACAAATAGATAAAAACAAATTAGTGTCGCAAATTAAAAACATATCAAACTTAGATAAAAACATTCATTATATTGGTGATTTAAGCAACCTTAAATCTTCAATCCACGAAGCAAAAATAGGTACTGAGCTTTGGAGACTATTTGTTCTTTTGGCTATTATTTTTGCCTTGATTGAAATGTATGTGGCTAAGGTTTCAAAATCTGAAATGGAATAAAAATTATGAATGCTCAAGAATTAAAAGAACAGTTCAAAAAACGTGATAGAGTGATGAGTGTTATATCTAAAGATGGATTTTTTAGAGTAGCAATTATCAAGAATTCAAATACAACTATAGAGGCACAGACAAAACATAATCTTGGTAATTTGCCTGCTTTGTTACTTGCTCGCACTTTAACTGCCGCATCGCTTAATGCAGCATTTTTAAAAGGCGAAGAAAGACTTATAATTGAAACTGAAAGCAATGGACCAATTAGTAGAATTTATGCTGAGGCATTACAATTGGGTGAAGTGCGTGGTTATGTTAGAATTAATGGTGACTTGAGTAAAATAGATAAGCTATCTGATGTTTTAGGGCTTGGCTTGATGAAAGTTACTCGTATTCTGTATAATCAAAATGAGCCAATTCAAGGTATTATTCCGCTTATGAAAGGCGATATTACAACTGATTTTGCTTATTTCTTTTCTCAGTCAGATCAGGTGCCTACTTCAGTAATAATTGATGTTGATTTTGATGATAATGATAATATTACAAAATCAAGTGGTTTGATAATTCAAGCACTTCCGGGAGCCACAGCATCAGAAATATTAGCTTTAAATGATCATATTAAAAAATATGAGAAACTAAATGATTTATTCGAAGAAGAGTTTAATCTTGAAACAATATTGCAAGAAATATTGCCTTTTGAATTTAATATCTTAAAAACTTCACAAATAGATTTCTTTTGCCGTTGCTCAAAAGATAATTTTATGGGACAGCTTATGCTTATTGGCTTGAAAGAAGTAAAAAGTATGAAACATGATAATGCTAATGAATTAATTTGTCAATACTGCAACAACAAATATTACTTAGAAGATAGCGATTTTGACAAAATTATTCAAGACCTCCAAGCACATTTGAATTGAGGAAAGAAAATTAAAGATCATCTCCATCATTTGTTGATTTGTAAATTCTATGATTAACATAAATTGGAACAAATAAATTAATAGTTAATCCAGGGTTTATTGTTAAGCTATTATTGTTTTTAGGAGAAATTCCAAATTGCAAATCAAATTTAAATGAAACTTTCGTGTTCCCTAAATAATCTTTTCTTTCTCCATCATAAAATTTATATTGATATTCAAAAGAAAGTAGTAATGTTAAATAAAAATCTTTAATTTCAGAAGGAATTATAGATTGTTCTAGAATCAATCTATTTTTTAATTTTGGTAACTGAGGATTTCCTAAATAACTTGAATAACTTGTATCAAACAAAGTAATATTATTGATTATCTTAGAATTATTATTAAAATTTATTTGTGGACTAATTAATAAAGAGTAATTTGAATTTTCAAATTTATACTTATAGTATGGAGAGAAAACAATATAATTTAATTCAAATTTTGAACTTACTTTGTTTTTAACATTCAAAGTATCATTTAATAAATTTATTCCTTTTATTTCTGTATAACTTCCATCTATAATTGTAGTTTTATTTGAAAAATTTAGATCAAATCCTATTACATATTTATACCAATTATCTTTTGTTCTATCATAAGTCAAACCAAATCCATAAGAATAATTCATATAACTTTTTGAATTTATATTTGCATTCCCTAACAATTGTTTGTTAAAATTATATTCATCTAATAGATTTATATTGCTTCCGCCATTGAAAGTTAAATAAAAAACTTGCATTGGAATATATGGCATAGTGGCATTCAATTCAAAATTAAATAAGCATATTAAAAATATATATAATTTAAGGTTTTTCATATAGTTGCTACAAATTAATAAAACAATCACAAATTTTGTAATGTTTTGTTTAAATCAAGAATTCTATACCATCATAAGCAATATAAATATTTTTAGGTAATTTTGCTTCTAATTCAGAGTGTTTAATTTGATGAGCAATGTGCGTGAAATAAGTTTGTTTAGCATTAATTTTTAAAGCACATTCTAAAGCTTGATCTACAGTAAAATGAGTTGGATGTTTTTGATACCTCAATGCATCTAATATTAATGTATCAAGCCCTTGAAGTTTTTTGATTGAATCATTTGGTATAAAATTAGTATCAGTACAATATGCGAAATTACCAATTCTAAATCCCAAAACTTCTAAATTACCATGCATATATGGAATAGGCATTACTTCAATTCCATTAATATTAATTATATCTCTATTAATGTAATTTATTTCTATTAATGGAACTCCACCTCCAATCTGATCTGGAATTTCGAATGCATAAGTAAATGTTCGTTTCAGTCCATCACAAGTAGTTTTATTCAAATAAATAGGCATTGGTTTTTGTTGAATATAATTATAAGCTCTAATATCATCAAATCCGCCAATATGATCAAAATGATGATGAGTGTATATAACTGCATCAATTTTTTTTACATTATACAATAACATTTGCTGACGAAAGTCTGATGAAGTATCAATTACAATTGTTGTGTCTTTAGATTCAATTAATACCGAACATCGCAATCTTTTATCTCTCGTGTCTTTTGAGATACAAGTTGTGCAATCGCAAGCAAGTAATGGGACTCCTGAAGAAGTACCTGTTCCAAGTAATGTAATTTTTAATCCATTCATAATGCAATTTAATTACTTTTTATTCAATAATAAAAGAATTTGAATAAAAAACTTAGATTTATTTTATGATGGCATATTTTTTGACAATAATATTATTATGTTATCACGCAGAGACTTCATATCATTATTAACTGTTGCAGGACTAAGTCCTTTAATATTAAATTCTAAAGACCTTGATGGAAATAGAAATAAATATTATTTTGATGAAAATCCTGAAAACTATAAGCAAAAATCTTCAACGAGAATTTTGCCAAATGCTTTGCGTCCTGGATCAAAAATAGCAATAACAGCTCCCGCTAGCCCAACTTCACTTGGAGAAATAGCTGAGACTGTTAGGATACTTAAAAACTTAGGTTGTATAGTTGAGGTTGGAGATACTATTAAAAACAAAACTTCATCATTTAGGTATTTATCAAATTCTGATGATACTAGAGCAAAAGAATTTATGTCGTTTGTTGAAAGAAAAGATATTGATTGTATCCTTTGTGGTAGAGGTGGATATGGTGTAATGAGAATTTTAAATCTTTTAGATTTTGAAAAAATTAAAAACAACCCTAAAATAATAATGGGTTTTAGTGATATTACAGCTCTAATAAACTCTATATTTAATATTACAGGATTAGTTAGTTTCCATGGACCAGTTGCTTCCACTCCATTTGATAATTTTACTTTAGGTTATTTTAAAAAAGTAGTTTATCAAAATTCAAATTTCACTCCAATTGAATTCCACAGCGATAACATTACAGTAATTAACAATGGTGAAGCTCAAGGGAAATTAGTTGGTGGTAATTTAAGAATGCTTATATCATAGAAGAAGTTTCAGAATCGGCATATCAAATTGATAGGATGCTAACACAACTAATTTTATCTGGTAAATTAACAGACTGCAATGGAATAATTATGGGGCAGTTTAAAGATTTAGATAAACGCACTTCATTCTTCCCTACCAAATCATTTACAATTAGAGAAGTTATTGAACAAATAATTACTCCTTTAGATATACCTGCTATTTTTGGAATGCCTTTTGGTCATATTCAAAACAAACTCACAATTCCAATCGGAATTCAAGCAGAATTAAACGCTACAAAAAAGAATTTTTCTATAATTGAACCATCAGTAATATATAGCGTTTAAAGATATTTCTTTGTTTATTCAAACATTATCATTATTTTGTAATAACATTTGAAAATTCACTTGAAAAAGTGTCAAATTAATGTTAATTTACAAAGAATATTAAAAATTATTGAGGTTTTATGAAAAAGTATTTTTACTTTATTGGTTTCTTTACACTTCACATTTTGTTTGTTTCTAATTTAATGTCTCAAAGTCTAATATTAACTGGAATTGATGCTTCAAAATTCCCTCTAATAAAAGCAAATGTTGAAGCTGTTGATGGGTTTGGTAATTCATATAAAGATTTGTCTAAAAATGATTTCACAGTCCTTGAAAACCTAAAAAACATGAAAACAACATTAGGTTTGAATTGTTCTTCTGCACCACAAGATCTAGCTATAGTCGTTGTAGTTGATGTATCAACTTCAATGAAAGAGCCTATAGATACTGTAAATCCAGTTCCAAGTGAAAATAGAACTAAATATGTAAATTTAGGTGTAAGGTCATTTTTAGGAAGTGTTGATTTTTCAAGAAGAACTGTTGCTGGTTTAATAACTTTTTCTACTTTTGCTAGCCTAAGACAACCATTTACTAGAGATACAAGTAAGCTAAACGATTCTCTTAGAAAAACATGGATTGCGGGTACTACAAAATATGACCCACCACTATTGGATACAACTGAAGGTGCTTTTAAATTATTTAGAACTCTGCCAGACAGTTTATCAGATTTAAAAAAGATCATTGTATTTTTAACTGATGGTGATCCAGAAGTTACACCAAAATATGACGAGATAATTAAATATTGCAAAGAAAATAGTATTCAAATGTTTGCAATTACTTTTATGAATCCGATGGTTCCAGTTCTTGAAAAAATTTCTAATGAATCAGGTGGAAAATCATTTGCTGTTTTAAATAAAGATGATTTGGAAAAAATTTATGGTGTCATTGCGGCTGAAATTCAAAAAAGATCAGTTTGTCAATTAACTTGGCTTTCAGCTTTTTCATGCGATGAACAATCTTATGTTAGAGATGTTGAAATTGCTTTTTTAAGAGGTACAAATAACAACTGTTATGCAAAAAGAAAATACTTTGCACCTCCACAAAGTGTTGCAAAACTTAAATTCTCTGAAACTGTACTTTCTTTTGGTAACCCCGATATAAATGTACCAGTCTCTAAAACTTTTACAATCAAACCACAGTATTCAGATTTCACAATTGGAACATTTGATTTTTCACCTTCTGTTGGCTACTTTAGAGTTATTAGTATGTCTTATAATGGAAAACAAGTAGTTAAAGGGGCCGTTATTCCTGCAGATAGTATTTTGCTTTTAGAAGTTGAATTTACCCAATTGGTTGATAAATCATTTAGACAAGCTAATTTTATTGCAAATGGTTTGCCTTGCTCTTCTAATTTAATTTTATATGGTGGTTACTCAAATGTAACACTTATTGAACCAAATGGTGGAGAAATCTATAAAACTTGTGATGTTGTAAATATTAAATGGTCTGGAGTAGAACCTGAAACTTTAGTAAATATTTATTATACTACAAATAATGGAGTAAGTTGGATATTAATTGCAAAAGATCAAAATAATCTAAATTATAATTGGGTTAATTTGCCTCCTGCAGGTACAAAATATAAGATAAAACTTGAAGTTTTAGCCACAAGTCAATATAGATATGCTAAAAGTTTTGGAAATGACAAAATTCAAAATGGTAGAGGTATTGATATGACACCTGATCAGCTTTATTTATGGATAACCGGATGGTATCAAGGCACCCAAATGGATATTGGTACTAAAACTTTAGTCAATGTTGGCGATTATGATTTATTTGTTGCTAAATTTAATACTGATGGAGTTATTCAAGAAGCTTATACTGCTGGTGGAATTGGAAGAGATACTGCAACTGCTATTTGTGTAGATTTTCAAGGGAATGCTTATATAACAGGATCTATTCAAAAAGGAGCGAAATTTGAAGGTCAAAATTTAAATTTGGCTCAAACAGGTAAAAACTACTTTTTTGTGGCAAAATATGCATATAATGGAGGTGCCCCAATAGTCAAGTTTTTTGGTGCAGATAATATTTATACTTCTTTCGAAGCTTGGGGTACTAAAATTAGATATGATGCTGTTAAAAACAAAATTATTGTTGGTGGATATTTGAAAAATCAAGTGTTGGGTACAATAGATGGAATTCCTTATTCTTTTCCTGTAAATCCTACTCCGTCTCAATTTAATGCCGAACTACTTTTAGATTTAACATTTACTAGTATTGCGTCAGGAGCTGCTACAGGTGTATTTACTTCAGATAGTGTAAGAAGCAAAGATTCTTCACAGGTATATAAAGTTGGAAGTTTTTCAGGAAGCAAAACTTTTGGTAATTTTAATGTAACTTCACTTGGGTCAACTGACGTATGGATTTCAAAATTTGGGAAAAATCAAGGAAGTGTTGATAGTAGTGATAATACATTTTCAATTGAAACTCCAGTTTTAAAATTTTCAAGCCCAACATTTGATGTTGGTGATGCAACTTATGGAATGCCTAAAGATGTTATTGCAAATTTAATTCTATATAATCCAACTTCTGCAGCAATTCAAATTGATTCTACTAGTTTTAATGCTAATAACAAAGGTGAATTCAAGTTAACTAATCTACCACCTACTTTTATTGCTGCAAAAGATTCAATAAGTATATCTTTTAAATTTACTCCTTTATTAACTGGAAAGCGTGTAGATAAATTTAAAGTATATGGTAAATGTGCTGCAGTAGTAACTTTGGATTTAGTCGGAAATGGTGTTTGTAATTCTATTGCTACTAGCTCTGTGGATTTAGGTAAAATCAACTTAGGTATTCCGAAAACAAGTACTTTTAAATCTATCTTTACTAATCCTAATCAAGCACTTTTAACTATTAGTCCTATCATTGTTAATGGAGCAGTTAATGAATTTAAAATAATTTCTTCTATCTCTTCAATTACTTCCAAAACCTATTATTTAATTGATGATCCAGTGAAATATCCAGTTACTTATGATGTAGATCCAGGAGATATATTGGATTTTGTTATTGAATTTAAACCAGACTCAGAGGGAGTTAGAAATGCTCAAATTGACTATCAAGTTAAATCAGTTGGTTGCGTAAATTCAATTACAAATTTAACTGGTGTCGGAGTAAATTCTGCATTAATATTAAGACCTGTTAGTTATGGATTAAAAAGATTAAAATCTTTAAATAAAAAAGATTTAGTTGTAATTAATACTAGTGTTAATTCAGCTCAAATAGATACTGTATGGACTGATAATTTATATTTTAAAGTTTTTACTACTTCTTACCCCAAAACTATTAAAGGTAAGGATAGCATTGGTGTATCAGTTGAGTTCAAACCAACAGCTGAAGTAAATTATAAAGGACTTATCTTTGTAAAATATAATAATGGAACAAAAATAGATACAACTACACTAGATGGTATAGGATCAAATCCTCAATTAATTGCTCAACTAATTTGTCCTACAAATATTACTAAGGAAGGCGAAGAAGGAGATGCAACCTTAAAGATTTTTAACAATTCCATTAATACTGAAACAATAATTAAATCAATTAGATTTGCAAATAGCTCAGAATTTACTTTTGCAAATGGTTCATCGATAAAAACTAATTCTCCTAATTTAGCCATCAGTGGAAAAGCTTTAATATTAGATGTTAAATTTAAGCCATTAAAACCAGGTAAAATTTGTTCTGATATTATTTTCGATTCTGATATTGCTTTAGGTAATGAAATTGATGACTTATATCCTTCAACTACTATTACTGCTACAAATCAATGCTGTACAGCAATGTCTGCTGGTGGCGAAATCCCTGTAGATTTTGGTGATATGCTTGCATGTGAAACAAACGTTATACAATTCCCAATTACAAACAATTCTAATAACAGTTTAACAATATTTGGAGGTGCACCTTTTACTGGACCTAACCCAAGTTATTTTAAACACGATATTGATGTTAATGGAATGGTTGTAGCTCCTGGTGACACTAAATTTTTCAATTTAACTTTTTCTCCAACTGAAAATTACTCCTGGAACTGTAACTTCACTTTATGTAAGTGCAGATATTCCAAAATTAACAAAAGGAGCAATTAATAATTTAAATATTTCTATTCTATACGATGAAAACATAGTTGAGTTTAAAAATGATACTGCAAAAACAACTTTAACAAATTGGAAATGGGACAAACCTATTAAAGTTTCGAAAGGTCATTTAGAAATTAAAGGAGCAGGAATATTAAACTCACCATTTAAAGATGATTTATTTACAATACCATACACAATTTTCTTAGGCGATATTGATAAAGCTGTAATTAGTTTGCAAAATTTATCAACTTGTGCAACTCCTGTTGATACTAGCGTAAATGTTAAACTAACTGGTGTTTGCTTTGTTAAAGGTAGATTAGTAGATGTTGGTGTTACTAACTACTTCTTAACTTTACCAAATCCAAATCCAGCAAACTCTGTTTCTAAAATACAAATTGGTTTAGCGTTTGAAGCTGATACAAGACTTGAAATTGTAAATTATCTTGGTGAAGTAGTTAAAATATTAGAAAACAATACAATTAAACCTGGAATTTATGAATATAGCATTCCAACTGATGAATTGAATTCTGGTGTTTATCAAATTAGATATACTTCAGGATTTTTTAGTAAATCTCAACCTTTGCTTATTCAAAAGTAAAATTTGAATAAGATATACTTATAAAAAAAAGCGAGTTATTTTTAACTCGCTTTTTTTGTGTTAATAGTTTATTTTAATTATACCTTCATATAATTCACAAATTTTAGCATCTCTATAATATCTTTCCACATTAAAATCTTCTGTATATCCATAACCACCATGAATTTGAATTGCTTTATTAGCGCAAAACATAGCAGTTTCTGAAGATGATAATTTTGCCATAGCTGACTCTCTAGAATAATTATCTTTTCTATCTTTCATCATAGAAGCTCTTAAAGTAAGTAAAAAAGATTGCTCATATCTAACCCACATATCAGCAATCATCCATTGTATAGCTTGAAAGTTAGCTATAGGTTGATCAAATTGGTATCTTTCTTTAGCATACTTAATTGAGTCTTCAATGCAAGCTCTTGCAATTCCTAATGCTTGAGCTGATATACCCAATCTTCCACCATCAAGAGTTACCATTGCTAGTTTGAAACCTTTATTCAGCTCACCTAATCTATTTTCGTCTGGTACTTCTACATTCTCTAATATTATTTCTGTAGTTGATGATGATCTTATACCTAGCTTCTTTTCTACTTTTCCAATTGAGTAACCTGGCGTACCTGCTTCTACAATAAAAGCTGTTACTCCCCTTGTTTTTGCACCAGGCTCAGTAGATGCAATCAAAACAAAATAGTCTGCTTCTTGTCCATTTGTTGCAAATATTTTAGAACCATTCAAAATCCATTTACCATTTTCAAATTTTGCAGTAGTTTTTGTAGCTCCTGAGTCTGAACCAGCACTTGATTCTGTTAAAGAGAAACTCCCAATTTTTTCACCTGAAAGTAAGCCAGGTAAATATTTTTGCTTTTGTTCCTCAGTACCAAATCTAAATATTGGATCACAAACTAAAGAAGAATGAGCCGAAATAATAACACCAGTAGAAGCACAATATCTTGATATTTCTTCTACTGCAATCATATATGAAACAAAATCCATTCCTGCACCACCATAAGTATCAGGATATGCAATACCCATAAGCCCTAATTCACCTGCTTCTTTTATAATATCTTTTGGGAATCTATGATTTCGTTCATTATCACTTGCAACTGGTTCTATTTTTTCCTTTGCGAATTTTCGAACCATTTCTCTTAACATTAATTGATCTTCTGTAAGTAAAAAATCCATATTAAATTACCTAAATTTGATTTTTTTAAAAAATTGATTTAATAATAATTTTAAAATTAGTTAATTTCAAACACTTAATAAAGTAATTCGTTTAAATGTTTTTTAAAAATGTAAAATATATTATGACAGAAGAAGAAAAAGAAAAAATGAAAGATGATATTAGAGCTAAAACTAGCATTTCTAGCTCTCAAAACTTTTCATTAGGTGTAAAAAGTTTAACAACTTCTAACAATCTGAGAAATAGATTAAAGTTGTTCTCTGTTTTTATTATGTTTTTTATTTCTATAATGATTCTAGTACTTATTTTTGACAAACTTTTAATCCCATATTTTGTTCATGAAAGAACAAAAGTTAAAGTTCCCTTAATCGAAGGATATTCATTTGAAAAAGTTTTTATTACTTTAAGTAAAGGAACTGAAACCGTAGGAGTACCAAATTTGATTGGCCAAAATTTAAGACAAGTAAGAATTAGCTTAAATAAATTAGGAATTAGGATAAGCAATGTAGATTATATTTTTAATGAGCAATTTGGCAAAGATACAATAGTTTTGCAAAGTAAATCTTATGGATCAAAAATAGAATACGGTGATACTCTCAGACTTTCAGTAAGTAAAGGGAAAGATAATAACTCTTTAGTACCAAACTTTATTGGCGAATCTTTGTCTAGCACACAATCTAAATTAGAAAGTATTAATTTGAAATTAGGTAAAGTATCATTTAGATATGATGAAACATTTGTAGTTGGAACCATTTTGGAACAAAGTTTATCTCCAAATTCGACTTTGCTTCCAAATAGTTCAATAGATTTTGTAGTAGCCTCTAATAAAAAATAATTCAAGCTAATTTTAAATTACTAAAGATCAGCTTGAATATATTTTACCAATTACTTTTCTATAATTGCACCAGTAGCATTATCTTCATCTATTGTGCAGTTTAATTTATAAACATCTATCTCTTTAGTGATGACAAATGGTTTGTGCTGTCTTTTACCAGTTGCCAATCCAGAAGCAGCATCTCTTTTGCCTGAAGCTTGACCAGAAGCAGCATCTCTTGATGTTTTAACCTCAAAAGAAAATTCTATAGGTTTTTTAGTTTTGCCATCTGATAAAACTGTTGAAATTGTTGCTTTATATTTACCATCTGGTAATTTTGAAAATTTAAATAGACCTGTTGGCTCACAAGACCCATTAAATTTTTTACCTGATTCATTTGAACAAGTTGCATCAACACATTTTAATGGTTCACCAGGTTTTGCAAACGATAAACTAATAGATAAAAAGAATAGAACCACAACAATGATTTTTACTTTCATATTTACACCTTTTTTATTATAAATCAATTAACTTATTTTCAATTTAATTAATTTATATTAATAATGCAAGCTAAATTATTTAAACAACTTATTTCTTAGGTTAATATTCTTTTGATTTATTTTTTGTAGATTTGATTTCTTGATATTATTAAAAATGAAAAACAAATTTATGATTGCTACACAAGCCAACAAAATTCCTTTTTTTTCTGTAATAGTTTGTACTTATAATAGAGAGTTATTATTAAAACGAGCTTTAGATTCATTAGGAAAACAATCAGAAAGTGATTGGGAATGTATAATAGTTGATGATGGTAGCAGTGATAATACTTTTGAATTATGTAAATATTATGTAGAACAATACCCTAATTTCAAATATATTTTTCATCAGAATAGAGGACAATCACTTTCTAGAAATACTGGTATTCTTGCTTCTTCAGGTATTTACATCACATTCCTTGATTCTGATGATGAATATGAAGAAGATCATTTACTAATAAGAAAAGATTGTTTAATTCAAAATCCAGATGTTGATTTTGTACATGGCGGAGTAAAAATAATTGGAAATGAATTCGTTCCTGATATTAACAATCCAAATAAATTGATTCATTTGAAAGACTGTGTAATTGGTGGCACTTTCTTTATCAAAAATTCTGTTGCTATAGAATTAAATGGTTTTGAAAATATTAAATATGGTGATGATGCTAACTTTTATGAAAAAGTTAAAGATAATGATTATCAAATTGGTGTGATTGACTACCCTACTTATATCTATTATAGAGATACTCCCGATTCGCTCTGTAATCAAATAATTGAGTTACAAAAACAATGAAAGAGACACATAAATCTAAAAAAGATAGAATGTCAAAAGTAATTGAAAGACTTTCTCAATTGTATCCCGATATAAAAATTCAATTAGATTTTTCAAATGAGTTTGAACTTTTAATTGCTACAATGCTTTCGGCTCAATGTACTGACAAACAAGTTAACATTGTTACTAAATCACTATTTCAGAAATATAAAACTCCTAATGATTATTTAGAATCAAGACAAGAAGAATTAGAAAAAGATATTTATTCAACTGGATTTTATAAAGCTAAAGCTAAAAATATTCGTGAAATGTGTAATTCATTAATAGAAAAACATAATTCTAACGTTCCAAAAACTATGGATGAATTAACATCACTAGCTGGAGTAGGTCGCAAAACGGCTAATGTAGTGTTAAGTCACGCATTCAATATACCCGGAGTAGTTGTAGATACTCACGTATCACGTATTTCAAACAAACTTGGAGTTGTAGATACACTTAATGCAGTTAAAATTGAATTCGAACTAATGAAACTTATTCCTAAAAACAAATGGGTTACTTTCACTCATTATTTTATTAATCACGGAAGAAACACTTGTATAGCTCGCAGACCAAAGTGTAATGAATGTTTGATAAACAATTTATGTAAAAGTGCATTTGTAAAAGAATGATATAAATTTCAATACTTTAATTAAATAAGCGTATATCATCAAAGCAAGTTGACAAATTGAGAATATAATGAATTTACAAGCAATAACAATTGATTTTTGGAATACAATATACGATTCCACTGGTGGGTTTGATAGAAATGCATATAGACAGAGATGTTTAATTGAAGAAATAGACAAGCACGGTTTGTTTATTATGGGTGATGAAATTAACAAGTCAATTGAAGCTACTTGGGCTTTTTTTGAAAAAGCATGGAAAGAAGAGCATCGTACTCCATCAACAGTTGAATCAATAACTTTTTTATTTAATTATTTGAAATTACCACTTGAAGACTTCTCAGTAAATAAAGTTGCAAATGCTTTTGCTGATTCAGTTCTTGTACATCCACCACAACTTTTACCAGACGCAAAAGATTCAATACAAAAACTTAGTTCGAAATATAAGTTAGGATTAATCTCTGATACAGGATTTTCACCTGGTACTATTCTCAAAGAACTAATGATTAGAGACGGAATTGCTAATCACTTTACTTCATTTAGCTTTTCTGATGAGACAGGTGTTTCCAAACCACATTCACTTGCATACTTGACAGCGCTTAATCAATTAAAGATTGATCCAATAAATGCTTTACATATAGGAGATATTGAGCATACAGATATTTTGGGTGCTAAGAATTTTGGAATGAAAGCAATCAGAATAAAAGCAGATAAAACATCTCACTTTGCTGCAAATTCTCCTGAAAATACAATTGCTGACTTTGACCTAAGTTCGTGGAAAGAAATTTTAGATTTATTAATGTGATTTAATTTGATTAGCTTATATTAA
>JAPLFM010000137.1:35383-39666 GCA_026390675.1 Candidatus Kapaibacterium sp.
TGAGGGGGTGGTGGCAATAGCTGTAGGGGTTCGAGTCCCCTTTTGCGCACAAATTAAATCAAAAATAATCAAAATCACTAACACTAAAGAGATTCTCCACATTGGTCCTCCCTCCCCTTTGCAAAATTGCGACAGCAATTTGAAATGTTGTATTCTTTTGGTTGGGTTGGGTAGCGTATTTCCAGCTAAGTTGTTCACTTCCGAAAATGTGCTACTCTACGAATTTGGATCTTTTAGAAATGTCTGAGATATTTGAGTTAAGTCTAGTCAATATAATATTTTATTTAGTTTTTCGTGTATTTGTAAAATTAATAAAATCAAAGATAGAAAATGCAAGAAAAAACACTTACTTATGAGCAATTAATCAATCTTTTTCAAGAAGATAGAAAACAATTTCAAGAAATACGATTGGAACAACAAGAAACTGCTAGACAAATGAAAGAAACTGAAATGCAAATAAAAGAAGCTCAATCTAAAACAGATGTTCTATTTGCTGAAACTGATAGATACATAAAAGAATTAAGTATTCAAATTGGTGGTGTTCATTCGAGTTTTGGTAAATTTACTGAAGAACTATTTATGAGTTCACTTGAGATAATGATGAAATCAAACTTTGGAATTCAATCATTTGATCCAAATCCATCTCGTAAATTAGATTCAGACAGTATTGAAATTGATGCTATGGGTATAATAAACGGCAGTGTTAACAAAGTATTTATTGCTGAAATAAAGTCTAAATATGACAAAAAAGCCTTAAAGCAATTAACTAAAATAATGAATAAATTTAACTCTTTTTATCCAGAATATAAAGATAAAATGAAATTTGGTGTGATTGCTGTGCCTTTTTTGAAAGAAGAACAAATTAAAGAAATATCAAGTGCAGGTTTTTATCCAGCAGTTTTTAAAAATGATATGCTCGTACTTCAAACTCCCAAAAATTTCAAAGCAAAAGCTTTTTAATAAATATATTACAATGAACAAAAAAACAAAACACACTAATTGATTTCAAAGAACTTAGTAAAATTAATAAAACCTAAACTTGCTTAGGATCATTACCGTATTACTGTACTTGCATATAAAATTTATTTATTATGAAATTTAGAATAATTGATTAACCAATAGTTTAAAACTATGGTGATGATTTCCCAAAATTAAGAAATTTTGCAAGCAGAAAAAAGTGAAAGTTGTTGGGGGGGGATAATTTTAACTATAAATTTAATTTGATTAATTTATATACCAGCTATTCTATATTTTTGGACATAATCACTAATTTGAGTATACGTATTCTGTTTTTCTCATTGGTTCGTTTAATTTGTTATATCTTACTTCTTCAACTTTATTTCCTTTCTCATCATATTTAATGATAGCTTTAAAATCAATAGACCCTTTTAAGAAACGTATTTCCTCAACAATATTCTCTTTTTCATCATATTTAATTATAGTTTTAAAAACAATAGATCCATTAAAATCATAAGAAACTTCCTCAATAACATTTCCTTTCTTATCATATTTACAGTCATATTTTGATAAAATAGTTCCGTTTGAGTCAAAATTTACATTTTCAAAAATATTCTTTTTCTCATCATATTTAATGGCAGTTTTAGAATCAATAGATCCGTTAGAGTTATAGTGAACCTGCTCAACAACATTTCCTTTCACATCACATTTATAAGTCCATTTACTATAAAAAGATATGTCGGAAAAACGTTGTAACTCCTCAATTTTATTTCCATTATTGTCATATTTATAAATTGTTTTAAAATCAATTATTAGGTCTTTGTATTTTACCTCTTCAACAACATATCCTTTCTCATTATATTTAAAAGTATATTTTGATGGAATAAATCCGTTAGAGTCATAGTGTATCTTTTCGACAACATTCTCTTTCTCATCATATTTAATAGTAGTTTTATTATAAACAGATCCGTCGCCTTTATATTCTACTTTATCAATAATATTTCCTTTCTCATCATATTTATTGTGATATAATAGTTCTTTAGATGTATTATCAATTTTCCCAAACTTAAAATCATATCTATATTCAGAACATTTTCTAAACCCACCTTTTACTTTTTCATTAGCATTTAGTAAGGTAAAAGTTAATAACACAAACAAATATAGTACAAATAATTTCTTCATTATTTTACTTTAAAATTAATAAAATAGTAAAATTTCGAAATTGAAAGATAATTGTTACAAATTAAGAAATTTTGCAAGCAGAAAAAAGTGAAAGTTGTTGGGTGGAAAATATTCTACAAATCAATTATTTGTTTTACATTTTTATTTTTGTAATTTTGTGATACAATTAATTCATATTTCGATATTAACTTAAAAATAATGGAAAATAAATCTGTTTCAAAACCATTAATAATGGGTTTGTCGCTCATATTGGGTTTATTCTTATTAGGATTCTTTATATTTAAAGGATTTAAGACATTTAGTGATAAGGATAGAGTAGTTACAGTAAGAGGTCTTGCTGAAATGAACATTACGGCTATTTCAGCATCAATTGATTTGGGCTTTAGTTTTTCGGGTGATAACCTACAAGAAATTATCAAACAAGCTGAAAACAAAAGAAACTCTATAATTGATTATTTGAAAAGTAGTGGTTTTGATGAAAAAGAAATTTCTATAACTAAAGCTAATGTTACTGATAGAGAAAAATATTTCGATTTTCGATTGAAAGGTGATAAGGAAGTACAATATAAAATTAATAGATACACTGTATCTCTATTTATAGTAATTAAATCAAAAGAAATAAAATCAAGTGAAGATATAGCAAGTAAAATTAAATTTGACTTAGTAAGTAAAAACCTAACAGCAAATGTGAATACTTCTTATGAATTTCCAGATTTAAATTCAATCAAACCTAAATTGATTGCAGAAAGTACAAAGAATGCAAGAATTGCTGGAGAGCAATTTGCAAATGATTCCCAATCAAAGCTCGGTAAAATAAAAACTGCAACTCAAGGCCAAATTTCAATTGTAGGTCAAATTAATAACTATAGTGCATATAATTCTGAAGAGAATGAAACAAGTGAAGTAAGCGTGAAACCTAAAGAGTCTTATCTTCAAAAAGTGAGAGTTGTTAGCTCAATTGTTTTCTTTTTAGAATAGAAAATGTAATAGACTTCATAGTGTTCTTTCTAAATCGACTTTGCTAATTTCAACATTATCATAATAATGTACAACAATTTCTTTTTAAATTTGAAAGTAAAATAATAATAAATTAATAGCAGTAAATATTGTAATTAAAATTACAATTAATTTTCCTAGTTTTAAATTTAATGTTTTCATATTAGTTTCTCCCTCCCCGATTTTAACTTGTTAAAATCTTTGGTGGAGGGTTGGGGTGGGGTTCTTTGAGTATTTCCAGCTAAGCTTATAATTTCCAATATTATCTTGTTTTTACCTTTCATTAATTTTGCTTTCAAATTTCCCTAGGAACGACCTGTTTGTAGAAATACAACATACATGATATTATTATCTCCGTAGATGCGACCTATAAGCTCCTTCGGAGCTAAATAAAATTGAAAAAGATGATATAATTTGCTACAGACATTGAACTCCTCTGGAGTTCTAAATCATTGATTATTGAGATAACACAAATTCCACATATTAATTAATCACGAAGTTAATCAAAAAGAATCATAATTCATAACTCATAATTCAAAATTCATAATTGTTTTGCAAACCGTTTGCAAACCGTTTTAAAAAGGATTCCATTACATAAATTCCTTTTTCCATATTTTCGCCTAAAATTTAAAAACTTTTAAATAGGAAATAATATGGAAACATCATTCCAAAATCGAATTACTGAAAAACAATCTTACGAAACAGACATACAATATAAATTGTTTGTTCAGTTTGTTCTTTCCGGTTCAATTAAACAAGTGTTAAGTTCAAACTTTTGTAAAGTAAGTGAAAAACAATTGCTTTACCTTGCCAAACAAAATCATTGGAAAGAAAGAAATAAACTTGCTCAAAAAGATACAATTTTATTCATTATAGAATCTAATTTAGATAGTTTACTTAAAATTAACACTAAAGACTTTGAAAATGCAATAGCTTGTTCAGAAAAAATGTCTAATATGATGGAAGCCTTAATCGAATATCTTCCATCAAATATGGCTGGAATTTCGCAAACAGTTTCTAAAGAACCAATGAAAATATTAAGATATGTAAATAGAGTAAATCAATTTATTAGATCTTATTACTCAATCAAAAAAACATTGAATTCAGTAATAGAAAGTTATGGAGTAAACCTAAAAGATTTAGATCCA
>JAPLFM010000131.1 GCA_026390675.1 Candidatus Kapaibacterium sp.
AAGCATCAAATTTAGTTGAATAGTTGCCTTCTTTAAAGTTATCATTAAATATTTCTAAAACTTGATTGCCAAGCATATCAATCACATACATTTTATGATTACCCAATTATAAAATATGATATTCTATACTTGTAATTCCATTTATTGGATTAGGGTTAATTTGATTTAATTGGAACTCAGTTTTAGTTGGATCATATAACCTAATTCCACCACTTGTACAAACACCATCTAAAGTAAACATTACTGAATCAGGATTAACTAAAACTTTTCCTGTAATTACATCAGCATTTTCAACTACTACAAGAGTGTTAACCTCTGTTCCAAGCATAGCTCGGAAAGTAATAGTTTGTATAGGATAAGTAATAGGAGCCTGTGGTGAATTATCTTTATCATTGATTGATACTGGGAAAACTATGTTTTTAACAATATCAATTATTCTTTCATTGCCAACACCTGCTTTACTTGGAATTCCAACACTTTCAAGTACTGTTCCGTTAAATCTTACTTGAGTTTTTATACCTTGATTAAATGCTTTCAAGCTTCCATTTGGATCAATTAGATTAATTGGAAATGCAATTGTAGCACCGGGTTCTTGATGGAAATCAACTGCTTTAATTAAAGATAATGTTGCTACACTAGTAGATAAATTAAATTTACCATTTTCAATAATTATATTAACAGCGTTATTATCAGTTTTTGGAGTTGGTGTAATAGTTAAGTCTGTTGAAGTAACAGTTGCAGTACTTAATACATTAAAATTTAGATTAAATGTTTCATCATTGTTTGATTTGTCACTTGTAAAAGTTACTGGAATTGTTCTAATTCCCCCAGTTACAGTTCCTTGTGGAGTAGTTCCAATTGGTTTCAACAATGTAGCATCAAAGGAAATACTTGCAGTTACTGAAACAGCTTTAGATTCAGCAAATCTAGTTTTAGATTTTAAAAAGACTGGAATTACTACATCTTGTCCTAAATAACCAGAATTAGTCATTAACATTCCAAGTGTAGCAACTGCTTTATCAGGATTACCAATTGATGTAATAGTAGAAGTGCTTGCACAAGGCAAAGTGCCAGTTAATTCTAATACTCCAGTAACTACATTTGGATTTGTAGGAGTTGGAGTATATGTAACATCTACAACATAAGTGCTATTTGCTAGTACAGTAAACGAAGTAGGTGCAATTGTTAATTCTGCAATTGTAACTTTTAAAGCATCAATAAATTTAGCTGTACTTACAGTTATTGGTCTTGATGTGGCATTTGATAAAGTAACTTTTATAGTTTTAGGTGCACCTATAGTTGTAGTAATATTAATAGCTGGTGAAGTAACTAAAGGAGTTTCTACTTTTGCTTTCATATTTATATTATAAACTACTCCACACTCATCTCTAAAAGTTAATATATCAGTATAATTTCCATCTTTTGCAGAAGTAAACTGTAAAGTATTTTGTTTAATTTCGCCAGCAATGTAAGTTCCGTCAGCAGTAGTATTTTTAAATTCTGTCTTTGTTTTAGTTGATATTACATTTGATGTAATATTACCAATATTCTTTATGGTAACTATTTTAGTTGCTACTTCATTTGGGCAAATTATTCCAAAATCAACATCAACATTTTCAACATATTGAAGTGCGATATCATCTTTTCTTCCTGTAAGAGCAACATTAACTGCAGCTTTTGCATCAGCATTGCTAAAAATTGTTAAATTTGCAGTTGCAGGTCCGTTAGTTGCAGAAGAATAAATCACAACTATATTATTACTTAATCCAGGAGAAACAGTAAATATTTTAGTAGAAGGACTTACAACAAAATCAGTATTATCGGTTGATACATTTGTAATAAACAAATCTAAAGCACCAGGGTTTGATACTGGAATTGTAATTGTGCTTGAAGGATTCAAACAACTAATGTTCGTTGCACTAAATGTTGGATTCACTTGAATATCAGCAAGTCCAGAACCACTCCCAGACATATTAGCTGAAAAATCACCTTTATTAGTTTTTACTATAAAAGTACTAACTTTTTTAGTTACATCCGTTGGAGTAAATTCTATAGTCAATGGAACACAAGTGCCACTTGGAACTAAAAGATTAGCTGGTGAATTTTTGAAAACAAATTCATTACTATTTGCTCCTTTTTGAATTCCTGTAATTGTAACATCAGCACAAGAATAATTACAGAATTTTTTAGTATGAGTCTTTAAACTTGGAGTACCTTTTGGAGTAAAACCACAATTAATATCTTCAGCAAAAATAAAACCTCCACTTGCAGTCATTACATTTCCAGTACAAGCTGTACTACCAAAAGTAATATTTGAAGTTATGCAAGAAGTATCAGTTGGGGTATAATTGATTGTAATCTTAAGACTATCACCTTTTAAAAGAGTAAAAGGAATGGTTTTACCTTTTAAATCTATTACAAATCTTGGATCTGCTGAAACAGGAAGTGCATCAAAAGTAATATTGTTTTTCAAGGCTTTCAAAACTACGTTTTGAGAAGTTGTTACTCCCTTTGCAGTATTAAGTATAGTAAAGTTTCTAGGTGTAATATCTAAATCAGGTTTCAAAGCAGCATCTACATTATAAGAAAATGTAGCAGATGCAGCAAATGGTTTAGTAATACTTAAATCTAAAACACCGCCATCACAAGTGGCATCCCACTCTATTGTGCAAGGGCTTAACTTTCCAAAGTTAGTAACTTTACTTAATATGTCAAAATAAATTCCTGAAATTTGATCACCATCTTTCAAATTACCATAAGCTTGTCCACCTGTTTGAGATGTAATTGAAGCTAATTCTGGAGTTACATCCAAGCCTAAAGTTACAGCGAAAACTGTAGTACCACTAGCTTTTGCTCTTGTAATTATTCCACCTACATCAACTGGTTTTACTGGAGCAGGAGGATTATGCTCACCATCAGTTAAAAATATAACCACAGGTTTGTATTTAGCAGCATCACACAAGTCCATAATACCTAAAATGTTTTGATTTTTATCTCCAAGAAATGCAACATTATAATCTGTAGCACCGACAGGTTTAATTAAATCAATTTCTTTTTTTACAGAATCTCTATTATAAGTAAACCATTTTAATATGTCGTGAGGTCTAAAATATGGTACATTTGAAATTGGTCCTGCAGAAAATGCAGTTAATGCTATATCGGCTAAAGGATCATCAGGGTAGCCAGGTAAAGCATCCACTAAAGCTTTACCAGAAAACATTGCAGCATCAATTCTTCTATTTGGAGCTTGAGCTGCATTTGCATTAATATCATCTAACATAGATCCAGACTTATCTAAAGTTAAAACTAAAGAAAATTTGAATTTACCAACTTCGCAAAATTTATTTGTTATAGTTTTTACTTTACCACCATCTTTAAGAATTAAATCAGCTGGTAGTACAACCTCTCTTAATTCTTTTTTGGCTACATCAGTAACAGTAAACTCTGCTTTCATCTTAGGATATTTTGAAGCATCTACACTTATAATCTTTATAGTTTGGCTATAAAGACTAAATGTAAACATAATTATAAAGAGAAAAATTAACTTTTTCATATAATAAACCTTTGAAAATTTCTATTTTAATTAATAAACAAAAAATACTAAAAAAAGTTACACTTTTTATTGAATAGGAGTAACAATTTCTATTTGAACTGTTCTACTATAAAATCTACCTTCTGGCAAATCATTGTTATAAAGTAACAATTTTTTACCATAAGATATAGCTTTAACTTTATCTATACCAAGCTCTTTTGCAACTTCTTCAGCTCTTCGTTGAGAAAGTTTTAAATTCAATTCTTCAGAACCTAATCTATCAGAATAACCAATAATATTTACAGTAGAACCTTTTCTAATTCTTTGTTTTGCTGTATTTGCAATATCTTTATTAGTTCCCATTACTTCAGCTTTGTTAAAACCAAAACCAATCATTGAGAACTTGTTAATTTCCTTATCTTCAATCATCTCTTCAATCTTTTTTGAGATTGTTTGTTGTTTTACTTCAAGAGTTTGTTTTGGAGAATCCCAACTTTTATTATCATTATCAACTACAATCATTCTATATTGTAAAGGTTGTTCCATACGAGGAACAAACTCTTGTTCATCTTCTTTTTCTACGTCCCAATCAATAGCTTTTGGAATGTTTCCAGTTCCACTAAAAATCCTTAAATCTTTATCTTTTTGAGAAGTAACAATTTTCCACTCTTTTATTCCAATTACAGATCTAATATTAGGTTTAAATCTAATATGAGGAGGATTGGAAACACGAATAGTATCATTAATAATCATTGGTTCAAAAATTTGAGATACATTTGGAATAATTTCTACTCTTCTATTTTCTACAATTCCATCAGGATCTGTCAAATTTGAAGGTAAATCAGGTAAATTTTTTGATTCAATTTTAATTCTAGATTCTGGAATTTCCCATTCTTTAACCAAATAATTTTTAATTGCTTCAGCTCTTTGTTGAGAAAGTTTTTTATTACCCTTTTCAATACTTTGGTCTGAATTACATCCAATTAATTTAATTTCAGCTTGAGGATAAACTTGCATTCTCTTACCAACAACATTCAAAACTTGATAATATACATCCATAGTTTTTTGTTGATAAAACTGTTTAAAGCTAAAATCAGTTTTTTCTTTATCATTTAACCTACGGTATCTACTAGGTACTTCAGCAGATCCTTCATCAAAGAAAACATAATTAAGTAAAGGGTGAGTTCTATTTTGTAAAAACTCTTCCACAACAAAATTTGATATTGATGATTCTTTATCAGTTTTAGGATCCAAAGCTACAGCCAAAATATCTGCATCCAAACTTGGCACTACTGCTGGAGGCGGTGGTGGTGGTAATGGAGGAGGTGGTGGTGGCGGTGGCGGTGGTGTTTTGGCTTTAGGTGGAATTATTATTCTTGGAGAATATCTTAATCCAACTCCAGCACTTAAAGTTAATGTACTCCAAGTAACATCTTTGATATAAGGTGTTAATGAATATGACAAATTTACTTCAGGAACTAAAAAGAAAGTATAAGCAGTATTCAAAGGCATATCATAACTTGTTCCTACTAATAAAGCAGCTTCAATCGAACTAGCCTCAGTTACAGTTCCTTGGTTAGCATTTCTTGTTCTAGTTTTGGTATCAGTAAAAACACCATTTGATGGATTTGAAATTTGTTCAATTTGATCATACTTTTTAGTCATAATAGAGCCTAATCTTAAGCCACCATTCATTCTCCATTGGTCTGTCATTTTGTATTCAACTCTTGATTGCAATCCAATACTTGAAAAATTTAGATTAATGGTATGATTAAAGGTTCCTGGCGTGCCACTACCATTAGTAGTTGATAAGTATTCTGATTCATCAGTTGAAAATTTACCACTTAAGTCAGTATATGTTACTCTTAAACTTAAATCCAACTTTCTTTCAAGTGGAATTGAAACAAATAAGCCACCATAAGGACCTATACCAGTTCCAGAACTAAACTCTGGGCAACAACTAGGAATGCCAGGCAAACCTTTGAATGCACCATGATGTAAATTTAATCCCAATCCTCCAAATAAACCATAACTCATTCTTGAGCTATAAGGCTCCTCAGCATATTGCTGAGCTATTGTTTGGGAAAAAGCTGATACAAAGATAATTAAAAGTAATCGTATCAAACGGTTCATTAATAAACTCCGTTTATTTTATTTCTTAATTTTTTATAATATTCAATTTTAAATTTACAAAATTTTATCTAATAATTATAGCATTTTCAATCATTTTTTTCAATATGTTAGCAATTTTGTTGAATTATTTACAATTTGTAGAGTAAATTAATGTTTTTTAATTAAAAAGTCAAACTTTTTTAACTTTTCAAAGAGAATAATTAGTTCAAAATTTCAAACCATACCAAACTACATTTGGGTAAATTTTTACGGCAGGTGATGGAAATCTATAGGAATTCATTACTTTTTTCAAAAAATCTCCAAGCTCACCTTCAATTGGTAGCTTTTCAAAATTCCAATCCAGAGCTAGATAAATTTCGTGATTGCCAGATCCATATCGATTAAGATTTTTAACATTATGTCCTAATGCTAAGTTAACAAAACTTGGATAGTATTTGTTAAAATCAGAATTCAGCATATCATAAACATTAAAACTAATCCAATTGTATGTACTTTCAGAATCATCTGAAAGATTTGTATAACCATTTTTTTCAAAATTTGATGATTTGTTAAAGCTTATTTTGAAACTAATATTTTTAAATTCAGGATAATACCTTTGAACAATTGGAAATCCAGCACCAATAGCATCAGCTATCCAATCCCCTCTGCTAAATCCCAAATATGGCTTACCAGTTGAATACCCATCATTTATTTCTACATAAGTATGGAAAGAGAATGCAAGACCACCAGCATACCAAGCAGATTGGTTAGAATCAAGACCACACCACTGAAAAGCTGATTGGTATAATTTTGAAACAGTATATCCAAAAAACAAGTGACCAAATTTATCAGCCATCAAAGCATCATCATATTCTTGATGCCAAGGCATAACACTAAAATCGCTAACATTGCCCCAGTACTTTTCTTTTTGGTCAATTTGTCCATAAATAAAAGCACCTGTGCTAACACCCAAAAGTCCACCAAGTTTGTATGGATTAATTTTCGTAGTATCAATTGCTATTAAAGTATTAAAAGAGAATAAAAATATTAATATTAGAATTGAATTTTTCATTAAAATGAATTTGTAAGTAATATTCAAAGCACAATTTAATAAATAAATGAGTAAATGAGTAATAATACTTATTTAGTTATCATATTTTATTGTCGATAATTATATTAAAGGAAATACAAATATGATTACAACTAATATTTATTCAAACTTTAATGATGTTACATTTCAAAATGACTCAAAAGAAACAGCTTATATTGAAGCTAATTCTGAATTAAGAACTTCAAGTTCAAATGTTTCATCTAAGGTAATGTCAAAAATAGATTTATTTTTATCAATGGGTTCAATTACTGGTTTGGGTGTGAGCGATTTGTCAAGCGAAGAGAAAGAAAAATATTTAAAAATATTAGCAAAACTTATGAGCAAAGGAATAATTGGTCATAAATATTACAAAGTAAATGGGAAAATAGAGAAGCACGACTTGGTTGCATCAATTGGTGATAGCAGACTTTATGGAAAAGAAATTGTAAATCAACAACATAAAATAGACAAAAACATATAACAATTAATTTCTATATATTTTCAACTAATAACTTATTCTTTAAAATCAGAAAACAAAGTAATCAATTAATTACATAAGATTTATCAAAATTAGTCTTAAATTTGTAAATATATAAATTTGAAAAGAATAAATGATTACTTTAAATGTAAATATTGATCACGTTGCAACTCTTCGTAATGCAAGAGGTGGATTTGAGCCAAGCCCTTTAGAAGCTGCAATTATTGCAGAAAAAGCAGGTGCAAATGGAATTGTACTTCATTTGAGAGAAGATAGAAGGCACATAAAGGATAATGATGTGCTTGAAATTAGTATGAATACAAAAATCAAATTAGATTTGGAAATGTCAATTGCACCAGATATAGTTGATTTTGCGTTAAAATTAATGCCTCCACTCATTACTTTAGTTCCTGAAAAAAGAGCAGAACTCACAACCGAAGGTGGACTAGATGTAGTTAAATACTTTGATGAAATATTTTCTATAACAAAAGAAATGAAATTACGTAATACTGAAGTGAGTTTGTTTGTTGAGCCAAACTATCATCAAATAAAAGCTTCAAAAGACTTAGGTGCAGATATGGTAGAAATCCATACAGGCACTTATGCTAATTTGACAAATTCAAACGATTTTGAAACTGAGCTATTAGTGATTGAGCATGCTATTAAATATGCAAATTCACTTGGATTAAAAGTTGCTGCAGGTCATGGCTTAAATTACTCTAATACTCAAGCTATTGCAAAATTAAAAGGTATAAATGAATTGAGTATTGGTCATTCTATTATTTCTCGCTCTGTATTTGTTGGATTGGAAAATGCAATTAAAGAAATGATAACATTAATAAAGTCAAATGAGAATTAGAATAATTTCCATTTTATTACTAATTTCAAGTTTGAAATTATTTGCATTAGATTTAGATTCTAATAATTACAATTTGCATTTTCAGCAGACAGTTATTTTGCAATACAAACCCAAAATGACAGCAAAATATAGTGGTACAAATAGTTTGATGACAGATGAAGAATCTGAAACTTCACTTACAAATACTTTTTTTATTGGTCTTAAACCATTTGAAGGTACTGAAATTTATTTTAATCCTGAAATTGCTGGTGGATCAGGTATAAGTCAAGTTTTGGGAATTGCTGGTGCTCCGAATGGTGAAACATTCAGAATAGGAAATCCTAAGCCTGAACTTTATGTTGCAAGACTTTTTACTCAATCTTATATTAATTTAAGTAATAATTATATAAAAAAAGAAGATAAAGCAAATCAACTTCCATCTAAAGTTTCAGATGAATATTTACTTTTAAAAATTGGTAAATATAGTGTTGCTGATAATTTTGATTGTAATAAATATAGCCACGATGCTCGAACACAATTTATGAACTGGTCTTTGATGAGTAATGGTGCTTGGGATTTCCCAGCCAATATAAGAGGATATACTTGGAATTTGCTTTTAGAATATGGAAATAAAGATTTTGCTATTAGATTTATTTCTTCATTAGTTCCAAATACTGCCAATGGTTCAGTGATGGATATGAATATTGCTAATGCAAATTCAGAAACAATTGAATTTGAAAAACCATATAAAATCAATGATTTAGATGGGAAAATAAGAATACTTGGATTTTATACTCAAGCGAAAATGGGTGTTTATAAAGATGCATTGTTCGTGGTCGATCCTCTAGTGCAAAATCCTGATATTATTCACACAAGAGCTTATGGAAGAAATAAATATGGATTTGGATTAAATTTAGAACAAGATTTATCAAAAAATATTGGATGTTTTTTAAGAGGAAGTTGGAACGATGGCAAAAATGAAACTTGGCACTTTACAGAAATTGATAATGCAATTAGTGGTGGTATAGTTTTTAATGCTAATGCTTGGAATAGACCTTCTGAAGAATTAGGAATAGCTTTTGCTTTAAATGGAATTTCAACTGATCATCAAAATTATTTAAAAGCTGGTGGATTGGGTTTCATGCTTGGTGATGGGAATTTGAATTATATTAATGAATTTATAAGTGAAATATACTATAATATACATTTGCACGATAATCATTTTTGGATATCACCTGATTTACAATATATTGTTCATCCTGCTTATAACAAAGATAGAGGTCCTGCTCTGGCGATTGCTGTTAGGGCTCACGTTGAATTTTAATTATGGAATTGTATGTGTGGAATAGCTGGAATAGTTGATTTATCAAGTAATCAAAATAAATTAAATCACAATCTTTTAAAGAAGATGAGTGATGTAATTATTCATCGTGGACCTGATAGCGAAGGGCAATGGGTATCGGAAGATAATAAGTGTGGATTAGCTTTTCGCAGGCTTGCTATAATTGACCTTTCTGCAAATGGTGCTCAGCCAATGCATACTCCTGATGGTAGATATTCCATTGTATTTAATGGAGAGATTTATAATCACTCACTTATTCGTGAAGAATTAATGAGACTTGGTTATAAATATCATTCGGGTACAGATACTGAAACAATACTTTTTGGTTATAAAGAACATGGTGAAGCAGTTCTTGAAAAGTTTGTTGGAATGTGGGGATTTGCGATTTGGGATAATGAAAAGAAAGAACTTTTTGCATCAAGAGATAGGATTGGAGTAAAACCCTTTTACTATTACTACAAAGATGGATTATTTCTTTTCGGCTCTGAAATCAAATCAATATTAGAACATCCAAGTGTATCAAGAGAATTGAATTTAGATGAGCTTCCAAATTATTTAAATTATGGAATGTCAAGTAAATATGAATCTCTATTCAAAAATATTAAAAAACTTCCTTCAGGTCATAAATTAAAATTAAATTCTGATGGTGTTATTCATATAGAAAGATACTGGTCTCCACTTACAGAAAACTCAAACTTCACTACCCTATCTCAAACTGAAATTCAATCAGAAGTAATGCGATTACTTCGTCAATCGGTTAAAGATAGAATGATGAGTGATGTTCCATTTGGTGTATTTTTAAGTGGCGGTATTGATTCAAGTGTAAATGTTGCATTAATGGCTGAATTGATGGATAGACCAATTGATACTTTTACAGTTGGATTTAAAGAACTTGAAGAATTTAATGAATTGAAATATGCTCGTCAAATTTCAAAACTATTCAAAACTAATCATCACGAAGTATTGATTGATCAAAATGATGCCTTCCCTATTTTAGAGGATTTGGCTTGGCATGAAGATGAACCAAATGCGGATCCTGTTTGTATTCCTCTTTATTTTTTGAGCAAACTTACTCGAGATAGTGGTACTACTGTAATTCAAGTTGGTGAAGGTAGTGATGAGCAGTTTATGGGTTACAAATGGATGATGCAAGGATATGAATTTTACAATTCATATTGGAAATATTATTCCAGTTTACCAAGTACAATCAAAAAAGCAACTTTACACTTAGCAAAACCATTTTTTAAAATGGTAAATCATAATTTGGCTTTGGACTACCTTCGTAGAGCATCTTATGGCGAGGAGTTTAATTGGAGTGGTGTTTCAATCTTTAGTCCATCGCATTTGGAAGATATGTTTGAACCTAAATATCAAAAATACAAAATGAATCCTGCTATTTATGGTAATGGTCTTCATAAAGAAGCTTTCGGATTACGCAAAAATGCTGATTATCTCCAACGTATTCTTTTCATAGAGCTTCAACAGCGTTTGGCTGAGATATTACTTATGAGGGTGGATAAAATAGGTATGGCTCATAGTTTGGAAGCAAGAGTGCCATTCTTAGATCATAGGTTGGTCGAATTTACAATGACAATACCACCTAACCAGAAAAACTATGAAAAAGGTACTACAAAATATATACTCAAAAAAGCAGTAGAGGATATACTACCACACGATATTATTTATAGAAAGAAGATGGGCTTTGCAGCACCAGTAGATAATTGGATGAGAAACTATTGGTACGAATATGTAAAAGATGTGTTCACTAATTCCAAATTTGCTAAAGAAAATATACTTAATAAAGAAAATATCCTAACTTTACTCGAAAGACACAAACAAGGAAAAACCAATCAAGGTGATAAGCTCTATTCCCTACTCAATCTCCATTTATGGTTTGGCAGATTTTTTTGAGGTAAATTCAAAAGTAAATAATATAATTATTAAGGTTTTGTATGATAGAAAATTTAAACATTGAGAATATCAAAGATTCAATATTTGAAGAATATAAAAAAGTTAATGAATACGGTGAAGAATATTGGTCAGCTAGAGATTTCTTTCAGATATTAGATTATGCTGATTGGAGAAAATTTTTAAACGTAATTGAAAAAGCTAAAATATCTTGTAAGAACTCTAATCAAAATGACTTAGACCATTTCGTCCGAGTGGACAAAATGGTTTTAATAGGTTCAGGAGCTCAAAGAGATATTGGAGACTTACAACTTTCAAGATACGCTTGTTATTTGATAGTTCAAAATGCAGACTCTTCAAAAATAGTTGTTGCTCTTGGACAAACTTATTTTGCTATTCAAACTCGAAAACAAGAAATTCATGAATCTAATGCATTTCAAAAACTGAAATCAGAAGAAGAAAAAAGACTTTTTCTTAGAGATGAGTTGAAAAAACATAATTTACATCTTGCTTCTGCTGCTAAAGAAGCTGGTGTAGTTACTGGATTAGATTATGCTATTTTTCAAGATCATGGATATAAAGGTTTATATGGAGGACTTGGTGCAAAAGATATTCATCAAAAGAAAGAACTAAAAAAGAGCCAACAAATACTTGACCACATGGGTAGTACAGAATTAGCTGCTAATTTATTTCGAGCAACACAAACTGAAGAAAAATTAAAAAGAGAAAATATCTATGGTAAATTCGAAGCAAATAAAGTTCATAAGGAAGTTGGTGTAAAAGTAAGGCAAACAATTAGAGAACTAGGAGGAACTATGCCTGAAGATTTGCCAGTAGAAGAAAGTATTAAAAAAATAGAAAATAAAGCTAAAAAAGCATTAAAGAATATTAATGAAAAATAATCAACAAAATACAAATATTTTGCTGAACGGTGATAAACTCTATTCCCTACTAAATCTCCATTTATGGTATGGCAGATTTTTTTGATTTATTTTTGGTAGATAATCCTCTTTGAAATATTTTCATTGCCAGCAATCATTTTAATAAAGTAAACTCCTTCATTTAAATTCAATTCGCTAAAATTGATACTAAAAATTGTTATTCCACTTTTCTTAATTCCTAATTCAAACACTTTTACTTCTTGACCAACTTCATTATATAATATTAACTTACAACTTGACTCTTGAGATAAAATTAAATTCATTATCACTTCACCTTTAGTAGGGTTAGGTGTAAAATTGAAATCAATGTTTAATTTTGAAGTGTCTATACTTATAACTTCAATACAATGATCTATTATAAAAGAATTATCTTGCGTTCCTTCTGATACAAAAAGACTTACATTATAAATTCCACTGTAAATATATGTATGAACAGGATTTTTAATTAAACTTTGCGAGCC
>JAPLFM010000113.1 GCA_026390675.1 Candidatus Kapaibacterium sp.
AAAAAGGAAATTCTAAAATATTGAAATTATCTTTAGATCCAAAACGAAGGCAATGGTTTCTTGGATTATGGGATAATTCTAGGCAATTTACATTACCTGTTAAATATGAATAATATTTTCTAATGAATTATTTGGGTTAAATGTTTGTGATTCTTTTCTAATATGTCTTTTTTAACGATAGAATCGAATTCTAAAGCCCAATCATAAGGCAAACCGTAATGATTGTTGAAGTTTAATCTTCGAAGGTTGTGGACTATGTTTCCACTACCTATTACCAAAACTCCTTTTTCCCTAAGTTTTGAAAGATCGGTTGCCAGTTTGTAATGCTGTTCTGGACTTAAAGTATAATCCATACTTAATTCTAAAACAGGTATATCCGCTTTTGGATATAAATGTTTTAATATAGTCCAAGCACCATGGTCTAAACCCATTTTATTATCTGCTTTGATTTGTAAATCGTGGAAATTACTAATAATACCATTTGCAAGTTCTGGTGATCCAGGAGCTGGGTATTTTACTTGGTAAAGTTCGTCAGGAAACCCTCCAAAATCATAAATTGTTTCTGGTAGTTTTGAAGTTGTTACAAAAGTACCTTTTGTTTCCCAATGAGCAGAAATAACTAAAATAGCATTTACTTTTGGTAAGCTTTTGCCAAGTTGGTTTAAAGTCTTAGTGAATTGATTATCTGTAAGTGCGTTCATTGGGGAGCCATGACCAATAAAAAGAGCTGGCAACTTTTCAGTTGTTTGAAAGCTACTTGCTAAAGAATCCAAATTGTGTAAATTCATAAAAGCAACACCAAGTGAAATATTTTTAATAAATTCAAATCTATTCATAATTTTTGAAATTATAAAACTCTATAAACATATTTAAGTTTTTTGTTGTTTCTTTTTGGCTGCTGGGAATAGAATATTATTCAAAATCAACCTATATCCAGGTGAGCGTTTGTGTAAATTTAAGTCTGTTGTTGGGTCACCTATGTGATGAGTGTAGTCTTCTGGGTCATGTCCACTAAACCAAGTAAATGTACCTCTACCAAAATTCCCATGAATATACCGAACTTCGTCTGTCCCATCTCTTTGGGCTAAAAGTATTACTGATTTTTTAATAATGCTTTTTCTAAAATTAGTTGTAACCCCTACAAATCCTTGAATCAAATTTACGTGGTTTTGAGTAAGCATAGTTGGTACAGGATCGTATTTGGCTGAAAAATCAAATAGAGTAAAATAATCATTTTCAGGATTAGCTATACTTGTTGGTCCTGTATCTATGTCTGAAAATTCTCTACCATAAGGATCTAAATCAATTCTAAAATTTTCAAAAGCTAAAGTTTGGGTATAATCTAATTTGTTGTTTGCATTGGGATCTGCACCATCTCCATCATACATTTGTTCGCAAATATCTGTTTTTTGAGTAGCAAGGGAAATATCAAAAGTATCAGTTCCATTACACATTGCAAATAAATAACCACCATTTGCTATAAATTCTCTCATTTTCAGAACAACAGCACGTTTTAGTTCAGAAACTTTGTTGAATCCAAGCTTTTTAGCTATACCTTCAGACATTGCAACTTGTTGAATATACCATGGAGCATTTGCAAAAGCTGAGAAAAATTTGCTGTATTGCCCAGTAAAATCTTCGTGGTGAAGGTGAACCCAATCATATTCTTTCAGTTTGCCATTAATTACTTCTTCGTCATAAATAACTGTATGATCTACTTCGGCATATTCTAAAGCCAATCTAACAGCATCATCCCAAGGTAGTGAGCCAGGAGGAGCATATATTGCAATTTTTGGAACTTTTTCTAATTTTACCACATCCATATTCTTATCTTCGCTTTTTACCTCTGCAATAATAGCTGAAGCAGAACCTTCGCTAAGGCTTTCAAAAGAAACACCTCTAATTCTACATTCAGAAGCTATCTTATCAGATGCATCAGCCATAAAACTACCACCTCGGTAATTCAAAAGCCAATCTACTGTTTGACCATTTTTGATTATCCAAAAAGCTACACCATAAGCTTTTAAATGATTGGTTTGAGTTAAATCCATTGGAATAAGAATCTTTTCAGCTTGAAGAGAAATATATCCAAAGGCAAATAAAATTAAAATGAGTTTTTTCATAAAGTAATAGAAGTTTTAAAGATAATTTTATTTGTATTTGGTTTTCAAAGAGTATTGTTTTAGGATTTTAAATCTGTTTTGTCTAAAGGAAAATCAAACCTATTTAAATGGAGTTTTTGGAAAAATTTTCCAAATAAGTTTTCCAAAGTTCGTTTTTTTGGCAAATTTAGCCGATGTTTTTTTCAGTCATTCCTGCGACGGCAGGAATCCAATTCTTTGTTCTTATTTTCTTGTCACCCTGAACTCGTTTCAGGGTATATTTGGCTTTTATTTTTTCAAAAAACATTCAATTAAGAACCCCACCTCAATCCTGCCCCAAGGGGAGAACGAACCAAAACCAAGTTTAGTTTTTGGAAAAATTTTCCAAATAAGTTTTTCAAAGTCCGTTTTTTGACAAATTTAGACGATATTTTTTGAGCACTTCATTTAGATTTCTTAAAAACTAAAACTAAATCAAGATGGCGGAAGACAAATTGCTCTCGCAATTTTCCAAAATGTGTTTTTTGTCAAATATAAAGACATTTTTAATGAATAAATGTTTT
>JAPLFM010000228.1 GCA_026390675.1 Candidatus Kapaibacterium sp.
AAAGAAGCTTATCAATATCGCTTACGTCAAGTTGATTTAGATGGTACTCAAAACTGTTACACAACAAACATTGTTACTGTTACTTATGATAAAGATGCTCAATTTGCTCTTTATCCAAATTCTCCAAATCCATTTGCAAATAATACTAATATCACTTATGTTGTACCAAATTCTGGAAACGTAAAAGTAGATGTATTAGATGTTTCTGGTAATGTAGTTGCTACTGTTCAAAATGAAGATGTACAAACTGGTACTCATACTTTGAATTGGGATGGTAGAAGTAATAGTGGTGCATTGTTAAGTTCTGGTTCTTACATTTGCAGAATTTCTGCTAATGGAAAAATCGAAACAGCTAAAATGACTATCAACAGATAATCATTAAGTACATTGAATTATCAAGCCCTCTCCTAAAAAAGAGGGCTTTTTTTTTACAAAGGACAAAATATGAGTGACTCAATATTCACAAAGATTATTAAAAGGGAAATTCCTGCTTCAATTGTATATGAAGATGATGAAATTATTGCATTTAATGATATTAGCCCTCAAGCACCTATTCATATTGTAATAGTAACTAAAATGCAAATAGAAACTTTAAATGATTTAAATAGTGATAATGCTTACTTAATTGGCAAAATTGCACTAGCTGCCAAACAAATAGCAAAAGATAAAGGTATTGATAAAAGTGGTTATAGACTTATAATGAATTGCAATGATGATGGTGGACAAACTGTTTTCCATATACACTGCCATCTTTTGGGTGGTAAAAAATTAAGTTGGAATCCTGCTTAAGTAAATGAAAATATTATCTAATATTTTTCGTATTAATTAATAGTTTAAAGATATTGTTTTAAAAGTTAATTCTAATATTTATTCTATAAAACGATTGTTACTTCAAAATAAAGTGATTAAAATATATTATGACAAAAACAGAAATAAAATTAGAGTTTGATAGAGTTTTGACTGAAGAAAGTAATGCGATTTTGAAGATTATTAATCAAAATGATGACAATGTCTTTGAAGCAATTAAATTAATATCTGAAAGTAATAAAGTAATATTTACAGGAGTTGGAAAGTCTGGATTGATAGCTAGTAAGATTGCAGCTACATTTTCATCTATTGGTGTGCCAGCTTGTTTTTTGCATCCTGTAGAGGCATTACATGGAGATTTGGGATTAGTCCAAGATGGTGATGTAACTATTATGCTTTCTAAAAGTGGTACTACAGAAGAATTGATTAAGCTGTATCCTTTTTTAAGTTCAAAAACCAAAATAATTACCATTACTTCAAATAAAAATTCATTTTTAAGTAATAAGTCAGATGTTAATATTGATGCTTCTATTGAAAAGGAAGCTTGTCCTAATAATTTAGCTCCAATGACTAGTACTACTGTAGCTTTATCAATTGGAGATGCTTTAGCAGCTTGCTTGATTAAATTAAATAAGTTTACTCCTGCCGATTTTTCAAAATATCATCCTTTAGGGCAATTAGGGAAAAATCTAACTTTAAAAGTTGAAGATATAATGCATAAAGGCAATAAACTACCTTTTGTAACAGAAAGTGCTATGTTAAAAGAAGCAATTATTGAAATTAGCAATAAAGGCTTAGGAATAGTATGTATTATAAAAGAAAATATATTAATTGGTATAATAACCGATGGAGATTTGAGAAGAACTCTTGAAAAAGATAACGATATTAGAAGTTTAAAAGTTGACGAAATTATGTCTAAAAATCCAATTACAATTAGTCCAAATGTTAGTTTAGGTGAAGCTTTGTCAATAATGGAAAATAGGAAGAGTCAAATAAATGTTTTACCTGTAGTTGATGAAAAGAATGTTTGTTTAGGAATAATAAGATTGCATGATATTATAAAAACAGGGCTTTAGTTTGTAACTTTTTGTTTAGTAATTTTTACGTTTTTAACAACACTTCCTCTACTTCCAAACGGATCCAAAAGTTTACCATTCCTTGTAAATTGAATAGCTCCAACATTGCCTTGAGATATTAAAAAATACTCTTTCGCAGACCATTTCTTTTTGTTATTTGCAGTCATTAAAATTTCTTCATTGGTTTTGCCATCTACAGTTATTCTTAACCAACAAGTATCAATTGCAACAGCTTCAAGAATTAAGCTATCTGATTGTTCAAAATAATTAAGTAAACCTTTATTGTCTTCGCCAAGAATTGCTGTATCTTTTTCTTGATTTGTGATATTAGTAAGTGTTACTATACTTGGTTTATCCAAACTAAAAAAAGAAAGGTATATAGTTACAATTATTCCTAAAATTATAAAAGCTAATATAGCATAAAACAAAAGTGATTTTTTAATATTCTTAGCTTTGCCAAATATAAATAAATCTAATAAGTTACTAGATTCAGTTCCAGAAACTGTTTTTAACTTATTTATAGACTGAGTGATTATCTTTTTTTGAATTGTAGATTCGTTTTTTACAAGATTATTTATATAAGATTGGGTGTCTGATTCAGGTATATTTAAAAATCTCAAGTAAGTTCTTAAAAATGAAATGCCATAAACTGGTGGAAGTTCATTAAATTTCCCACTTTCAATCAATATAATTACATTTAGTCTTAATTGAGTTTTTTTTGAAACTTCTTCTTGACTTAGACCAATGCTAATTCTTTTATTTACTATTATTTGAGAAAGTTCTTCCAAATATTTCCTAAATACATTAATTTGCTATTATAAAATTATATTTAAAATATTAATTGTAATAATTAAACGTAAATATACTTAATTAATATTAATTAAACAAGACGATTATTTTTATGAGATTCAAAATTCCAATAATTTTTTTTATTTTCGGATTTATTGTTACTAAATCATTTAGCCAATCTGATTCAATTACAACAAATATTGTTCCAAATATTCAAAATATGAATATAAGCAATACAATTTTAAATGATGAAGATAGTTTAAGTAAAAGATTAAATTATAATGATTATAAATATGGGAATAGACAAAGATATACATTAACTGGATATGCACCTTATGTAAATACTCAAATAAGTAAATCTAACTTAATTTTAGTAGGAAGTATATTTGGAGCTTTTTTTATTGGACAACATATTTGGCAAGAAGAAACAATTTGGAAAGACAAAGCAAATTTTAAAGTAAAAGAAGATGCTATTTATTCTATATATCTAGATAAATGTGGTCATTTCTTTGGAGGATATATTATGTCCTATACTTTTAATGAAACGTTACTTGCGGTAGGTTTTGGAAATGATGATGCAATTTTATGGGGGTCAGCTTTAGGCTTAGCATACCAAACATATATTGAAATTTTAGATGGTTATGGAGCAAATTATGGATTTAGTCCATCAGATTTGTATGCTGATGTTGTAGG
Source organism: Candidatus Kapaibacterium sp. (assembly GCA_026390675.1). Classification (GTDB taxonomy): domain Bacteria; phylum Bacteroidota; class Ignavibacteria; order Kapaibacteriales; family UBA2268; genus JAPLFM01. Next base: position 3,366 of record JAPLFM010000228.1, read on the forward strand.
CTCTGTTTTTTATTATGCCCAGCAAAAAGTTCCTGTTTTACAAAATTTCACTCCAAAGTTTCATTATTATCCAGCAGAGTGGCATGGAGAGCATAGCAGAAAACCTCATGATATGTTCATTGATGATTACAGCTCGCAAACTTGTTATGTGTCTGTTAATGTTCACAACCTATTACCTAATAAATTAGCTAAATATTGGCCAGATTGGCTTGAACTTACCTTTGGTTATGCTGCAAGAAATCTTAGCATAAATGATCCGTATTATTCAGGTATTACACCTTATCCCAATACTTACCCATATTCTGCAAGTTATGGTGAAGCTTGGGGCAATCCTAAATATATTGTTGGTTTAGATTATGATTTAGTAAAATTACTTCCTGATGGTGGAAATGCTTGGAATTGGTTCAAACAAAGTTTGAATTATGTCAAATTGCCTTCGCCTGCAATAGAATTTAGTAGAGATAAGCCAAAATTATTTTTAATGTATCCATTTCAAATAAAATTTTAGTATTTTTGAAGTTATATTTTTCCATATTTATATTATTTACTGCCAGTGAAAAAAGCTAATTTTAGCCTAATTATCCCGACATACCAAGAAGAGAAGATATTAGAACATTCTTTATCTTTATATACTAAAGAACTTAGAGATAAGTTTGGCTTTGAATTAATTGTTAGCGATGGTGGTAGTACTGATAATACCTTAACAATTGCTAAAGAATATGCTGATAAAATTGCATATCATAAAACAAATGAAAGACAAAACATATCTCAAGGTCGAAATAGGGGAGCTGAACAAGCTAACTCTGATTATCTTGTTTTTATTAATGCCGATGCTGAGCCTAAAGATTTAGAGCAATTTTTTAATTTAATTATTGAGTTCACTTTAGGAAATGGCAAATATGCTAAATATGATGCTATTGCTACTTATGTTACATCTTTTCCAGACCAAACTTTTTTAAAAGACAAATTGTTTTATGCTTTTTTTAATTTCTATTTTAGTTTTTTATTAAAAATTGGTTTAGGTATGGGAAGAGGTGAATGTCAAATTTTGAAAAAAAGCACTTTTGATAATCTTGGTGGATATAATGAAAATATATTTGCTGGTGAAGATTTTGATTTGTATAGAAGAGTTAATTTAGATGGGAAAGTCGTATTTGCAAATGATATTATCATTTACGAATCTCCTAGAAGATTTAGAAAATATGGATATTTGAGAACTATATTACTTTGGTTTGTTAATTCAATTTCAGTTTGGGCAATAGGTAAATCTATTTCAAAAGAATGGGAAGCAGTTAGATAATGAAATTAGTGTTGTTTGATATTGATGGTACTTTAATTTCAATGCGTATTGGATTGTCTAAACAATTGTTTCAAAACGTAATTAGTGATATTTATGGTTTGCATACTCCTTTAGAATTAATGCCAGATTTTTCAGGTATGACTGATTTGGCAATTCTCAGAGATATAAGTAAAATAATTAATATAGATTTTAGTCAAATTGAAAAAGATATTGATAAAATTATTGATTTAAAATTAAAAGTTTTTAAAGAGTATTGTATTCCAAAATATGTCATTTTGCACAAAGGTGTGATAGAATTAATTGAAACTTTGATAAATAGTAATCAAATTGTTTTAGGTTTGCTTACTGGAAATGCCAAACTAAATGCGTATCAAAAAATTAATTCCTATGACTTGTCAAAATATTTTCAATTTGGTGCTTTTGGAGATGACAATGAAAACAGAAATTTGCTACCTCCTATTGCTATTAGTAGAGCTAATGAATTCTATAAGTCTAATGTATTTAATTCTCACAATACATTTATTATAGGTGATTCTGAAAAAGATATTGAGTGTGCTAAAGTGAATGAAATTAAAGTTATTGCTACTCTTACTGGTGGTAGAGATAAAGAATATCTAACTAGTTTCAATCCTGATTTAATAGTTGATAACCTATTAGATCATAAAATGTTAATGAATTTTATACTTGAGAATTAAACTATGAAAAAAATAATAATAGCAATTGATGGTCCTGCTGGTTCTGGCAAATCAACCACTTCAAAAGAACTTTCAAAAAAATTAGGATATATTCATCTTGATACAGGGGCAATGTATAGAGCTATAGCCTTAGCTTGGCTTCGCACAGGATTACCTGAAAATGAAGAAGTACTTGCAAAAGTTATGAATGATAATGAAATTGATATTATTACAGATGATTCAGGTCAAAAGACTCTTTTGAATGGCGAAGATGTAAGTAATGATATTAGAACTGCTGAAATATCCAAATTTGCTAGTCCCATTTCTGCTTGGAATGTTGTAAGGGAAAAATTAGTTGATCAGCAAAGAAGAATTGGCAACAATGGTGGAATAGTAATAGATGGTAGAGATATAGGTACAGTTGTATTCCCAAATGCTGAATTAAAAATATTCTTAATTGCTTAAATTGAAAAAAGAGCTGAAAGAAGAGCAAAAGAACTTGCAGAAAAAGGAACACCAATTGATTTAGAAGAATTAAAAACTCAAATTGCAACAAGAGATTATAATGATTCTAATCGTCCAATTAGCCCCCTTAAAAAAGCAAATGACGCTATTGAAGTTGATACTTCATTAGTTTCTATAACCGAACAAGTTAATATAATTTATAATTTAGCAATTCAAAAACTAAATAGTAAATAAGTATGTGATTTTTTACAAATTTTTTTTTTGTGAATAATATGTTAATTTCAACTAAATGTTATTTATTTAGTAAATCAATGTTTGGAAAAAGATTTAAATTGAATTAATTTTGTTTAACTGTTAACTTACTTAAGCTTGTTATAAAAATGCAAGGAAATTATGAATCTCAATCCAGATGATTTACTCAAAAGAATTGTTTTCTTAGAAAACAAGCTTGAAGAATTAGAAAGTCTTGTTCAAAGGAAATTATTATTATCTGTAGAAGAACTTGAATTTATTTCAAATCTTCATAAAAACTTTTCAATGCTTGCAGGCAGTGATTTACTTATGGATAAGTCTGAGTTAAAAAAAGTACTTGGTTTGAAAGATGATTTATTAGCAGATAGAATTTTTAACATTATAGATAAAGATAAAAGTGGTAGTATTGATAAAGATGAGTTTATAAGTTCAATTGAAAAAATTATCTATGGAACTGATGATGACAAACTAAAATTCTTATTTAGTTTGAATGATTTAAATAGTGATGGACAAATTGATTTAGAAGAGCTATCGTTACTTTTACAAACAAGTTTGAATGAAAATCAACTTTATTTTTCAAATGAACAGATTTATGAGTTATCAAGTTTACTTTTTAATCAAACTGATACAGATAATAGTGGATCTATAACATTTGATGAATTTAAAAATCTAATGACAAGTCATCCAAGAATTATGGGGCAATGTACTTTAAATTCAATTTCATTTTTCAAACCACCTGTTAATAAAGATTTTTTTCAAAGAAATTTAAAAGAGAAAGTTTCACTATATATAATTAAAAAGAAAAAGTATGTTTTAAATAACTATTTAAAAATATGTTTTTTTTCGATTTATTTATTAATAAATTTAGTGGTTGGCTTAAGTGCGTTCTTACACTATAGAGAGATCGGTGCTAATGTCTATGTACAAATTGCAAGATTTTGCGGTGCATGCATAAATCTAAATGCTGCTATAATTTTAATACCAATGTTAAAACATTTTTGGCTCTACGCTAAATAGAGTGGGTAATCAAATTTAAGTTTTCCAGAAATGAAGTAAATCATATTAATAAAGTTTTCAATATTTCTATATCCTCTCGCTCTTTTCTTTGCTAATTGTATTTTAGAATTAATACCTTCA
>JAPLFM010000307.1 GCA_026390675.1 Candidatus Kapaibacterium sp.
ATTGAAATTATTTGCATATTGTAATATCTTGACTGGGTCTATTGAGATGCGTTGGGAGATTGAATTAAAATCTGTAGGCAAACAAATAAGAACTACTGCTGTAATGCGTTCTAAAGCACAAGCCGAGTCAATAGTATTTTGTACTGATTGTGGATGAAGCCATATTAAATCTTTGATTTTAGATTCGACTACATTTGTTAGAACTTCGTGGCTTGCTGTTAATCTTCTATTGTTCCAATTGAATTGTTTTGCTAAGTAGTATAATTTGCTCATGCTTACTTTGCCTTGAATTCTTGTGTGAAGTGCTTTGATTGTTCCATATTTCAAAAAAATAAGAAATAAGTCGTAATTATCATTAGATTCATTTGATAACTGGCTGATTGGGTTTGTGATAGGTTCCATTTTGTTTTTCCTTGTTTTTGTTAAAAGTTTAAAACGAAAATATGGGAAATGAATCTAACACAATGGAATCCATTTTAAAACGGTTTGCAAACGGTTTGCAAAATAATTAATAAGTAATCCTTAACAAAATAATTGAAATTAAAAATATTTTGTAACTTTTGAAGTAGTTGAAGTGTCTTAGTAATAAGACAAATTTATAATTACAAAATAGTTAATAAATAGACTCAAATAATATATTTATTTGAGACTAATATTATTAAAAGGATTACTATGAAAACAAAATTATTTACAAATGTTTTAGTATTTTTTCTTTTTACCTTTTTTTGCTTTTCTCAAGAGAAATGGATACAAAGTAAAATATTAGCTAATTATAAAGGATTACCAGCTATTTTGGAGATAAAATATTTGGGAAATGGAAAGTGTTTAGCGACCGCTGGTTATAGTGAAACATCTTTAAATTTACTTAAAAGTTCAGATAATGGATTGACTTGGGAAGTGTATCATCAAGATTGGGATTATGATTTAAAAAAAACAGTTCCTAATCCATTTGAGGCAACAGCTAGTTCAATAATTAATGAAAATGCTATTTTTGTTGCATTCACAGATGATGCAGCAGTTAAAAGATATTATTCAGATCCCAAAAAACAAGATACTTTTAAAATTAGCTTTAAAGAAGAGATAATTAGAAATATTAAAATGAAAGATGAAAAATTTGGTGTATTAACAAATAAATCTGAAGTTTTCATAACAAAAGATGGATGGAAATCATACGATACAACATCTTTAGGTATTTTGGTTTATGATGTTAATATTCAAAATAATGGTTATATTACTTTTTTATCACAATATAATGACAGCTCAGTTTTTGCTTTATCGAAGAATCAAGGTAAAAATTGGGAATTTTATTATATTGATAATAATTGCTTTCCTAGTAAACAATCATTTGTAAATGATAGTGTTGGTTGGGTTTTATCAGATAGGATGTCTGGAATTGGTGATACAGAGTCTCATTTAATTCATAAAACAACTGATGGAGGACATACTTGGAAAAAACAATTAGATACTTTTAGTTTTAATTTTTTCACAGCAACAGACATTAAATTTAAAGATGAGAATTTCGGGATAGCTTTTGGACAAAACAAAATGATTTATGAAACAAGTGATGGAGGGCATCATTGGATAGCAAGTCAAATAAATACACCAAGAAGTCACGAATTCAAACTGAAATTTGAATATACTGAAGATATGATACTAGTTGGAACTGTTGCAGATGGTATTTGGAGAAGACCTATAATAAAGACTGGAGTTGAAGAGTTTGAACAAGTTTACAGTACTTATCCAAACCCATTTAACAACTCTTTTGTAATTGAAGATTCAAAAATTCCTGATGGAACATATAACTTAAAATTAATTGATATTGGAGGCAGCGAAATCCTGAACAATCAAATTGAATATAATGGAAGTATTAAAATTCAAATTGATTTGCAAAAAGGTTGCTATTTCTGGAACTTAGTAGGTACTAAAAGTTTTTATGGTAAGACTATAAAAGATAATTAAAAGATCTTACTTGTTTTTAAAATTAAGAGAGTAGTTTATGAAATTATTTAAGTATGGATTTATTTTTATATTTGTTATTTCTATGTATAGTCCTTCATTAGCTTTAGATTCGCTGTGGACAAGGGGTTTTATATTTCCATCAAATTCACTTTTATATGACATTACATTTATTAATAAAAAGATAGGATTTATATGTGGCAGTAATGGAAGTTCTAGTAGTGCTAGTGTTTCAGGACTTATTTACAAAACTACTGACGCTGGCATTACATGGGGGCTCAAGTCAAGTGGAATAAAAGAATATTTATATTCAATAAAATTTCAAGATTCAACAAATGGATCTAATAATAAAGTTGGATATGCAGTTGGAGATAAGGGAACTATTTGTAAAAGCACAGATCAAGGAGAAAATTGGTTTGTTTTAAATAAATTTACTACAAAAGATTTTTATACAATTAGTATGTTTAATGACTATTTTGGTTGGATAATTGGAGCTGGAGGTACTGTATTTAAAACTTCAAATCAAGGTAATACTTGGGATTCAATATATCGAGCATCAATAGAATTAAGTGATGCTTGCTTTATATCAAATTATGGATGGGCTGTTGGATATACTAGTAAATCAAAAGGTATTATTGTACATACTACCAATGCTGGATTAAATTGGGAAATACAAGACACCTCGTCTTTTTCAATATTAATAAGTGTTTTTTTTCTTGATAAAAATAATGGATGGATAACAGGGTTTAATGGAACTATTATTCATACGAGTGATGGAGGTAAAAATTGGAGTAAACAAGAAAGTGGTATTAATGAGCATGTATTTAAAATAAATTTTTCAGATTTGAATAATGGATGGGCTACAAGTAATTATGGTGTGATATTAAATACTTCAGATGGTAGAAAAACTTGGTATCAAGTACAAAGTGGCACAATAAATTCACTTAGAGGAATGTATTTTTCAGATTTGAATAATGGATGGGCTGTAGGATTTGGAGGCACTTTATTAAAGTATAAATCTTTAGGAACTTCAGCTGAGGACAACCAAACAACAATTAACAACATTAGCTATTACCCAAACCCAAGTAAAGATGTTCTTAACATAAAACTCGAAAGCGAGCCACTGACAAATGAAGAACTAGAAATATATGACCTCATGGGGCAGAACTTACTATCTCAAAAAATAGACAATATTCAATCAAGCATAGATTTACAAAAACTAAATACTGGTATTTACTATTGCAGGCTAAAGCAAAATGGAACTGTATTTAAGTTTGAAGTGGTTAAGTAATTATAAATTATGAGTTATAAATTATGAATTATGAATTATGAATTATGAATTGAAAGCTGTTTGAAAAGACAGCTTTTTTTTGGTTTTGATTTAAAAGAAAAGTATAAAATTTAACATATTGGTTTAAGTATTATATTTTTCAATATATTAATCTAATATCAGGAATATTAACAAATTATTTATTAGAAATAAGTATAAAACAAATAGATTAATATGAATTGAAGAATCATTGTTCCGTCTAATATTCCAAAATGATAATATTTCAATTGCTTAATTTTTGTACTATTTAATATATATAGAGTTGATAAACCTGAAATTACTAAAGCTATAAACAAACTAAGTATTTTATATTCTATAAAATGAATAGTTGTAATTATTAAGAATACACCTATTACTAAATTTGAAATTGTTATGGATTTCTTTTCATTTAATAAAATTGGGATTGTTCTCATTCCTGCTTTTTTATCAGTTTCAATATCTCTAATGTCGAATGGGATAGTAATTGCAAATATAAAAAGAAATCGTTCAATCATTATTAACATTATTTTTGAAGCCTCAATATGTGTTTCTGCCCTTATCACCGGTATAACCACTGTTACAATAGACCATATTAAAGATATAATAAAGATTTTTAAATAGGGAATTTCTCTCAATTTAAAAATTAAATTGCTATTGTATTTTAAAAATGGAAAAGAGTAAAACAAAGTAACTATTGATAGTGGGATTAATATAAATTTGACTTCCCTACTTGCTAATATGGAAAAGTATATAATACTAATCAAAGACACAGATATTAATACGATGAAAAAAGTTAAATTTCTATTCAACCAATTATTTTCAATAGAATTTAATTTTTCTTTTTCATATAAAATGAGATGGAGTCTGTATAAATTATATTCTAACAATGTCGAAAAAAATATAATAACTAGATAAGGATGATATTCTAACTTCAAACCTAATAGTATTTGTGTTTCTAAAGTAAGCAGTAATGAAGCTAAAGAAATATATATTTTTGAATTAATTAAAAAATCAATAATTTTCAAAAGTATTTTGGGTAAATAGTTCTTCAAACGAAGTAAAAGTTAGGCTTCTTGTTATTTTATTCTTATCAACCAGAGTGTTTATATTCTGTATTTTGAATATTCGATAATTTGTAATGTAAAAGACAAAACATTTCAATGTTTATTTTACATTATGTATAGGATAAAAAAAGGGACTATCTCAAAAGTAAATTCAAAACAAGAAAATCTAAGCTGATAAAGTACAACAATAGAAATTAACTTTTTAATACATACTTCTGGGATAGTCCCTTAATTTTTTATTTGAAAATTTGTTTTAAAACTTTTAAAGAGCTTTCTTCTAAATCTGGCAAGTTACTTGAATGCGCTTCCAATCCAATAATAGCTTGAAGACTATGCTCTAATTTTCCAAGCCAGCAGAATTCAGTTGTGTCTGAATAATATGATATTTGAAATTCGTGTTGAAGATTTATTTGAATTGCAGTTTCCAACAAAGTTCTTTTTTCTTTATCAATTTTTTCATCTTTTGTGGGATCAATTTTACCTACCCAAACAGTAACTTTCTTTAAATAATCATTGATAGAAATATTTTCATCTTGCCATTCTTTAAAACTATATCCGTGGAAATGTGATAAATTAACTACAGATGAGGGAATCCAAACTTTATGATCACTTTCTAATTTTGAATACTTATGATAATTTTTATTCATCAAATCATAAACAGATTCGTCTTTTGATGGGTTCCATATTGTACCCAAGCCATTCTTAAAATTGATTGTATGATGTTTTATTCTAATGAACATATTGCCAGATTCACCGACATAGATAATTTTATTATCATAAACAAAAAGATAAACACCATTAATTACATCATAATTAGCAGGTGGAAAAACTTCTAAAGTTCCTAGATTTTTCCATTCAACATTAATTACTTCACTCATATATACCTCAGAATTAAAAATAATTATTACAAAATACCTAAACTTACTTTACAAATATAACATTTTTTACTTAATTATTTTAAATATAAAACATCATTTTATATTAATTTGATAATTTTAACAAGTGCCACCATATCGCCTTCTTGATTTTTAATTATTTTTTAATACCTATTATTGTTTTGATAATCATTATAAAACAATATTTGAATTAGTCTATTATGAAAGGCTAAACTAAGTTCTTTATTAGAATTACTCTCTGTTGATTCAATTTTAAAAATCTTATTTTTGTACTTTATAATTAATTCATAGTCAGTATGATCTATTTTTTCTTCAAATGATGTTTTAAAACAATTATCTTCATTAATATTTTTTTCCATTTTATCTAAAAGAGAATAAAAATCGTTATTTATTACCTGATATTTATTATTAAGTATAACATGGTTTTGAAAATTAGAAAAATATACTATTTTGATAAAATTATAATCAACTTCATTGTTTTTGTCTTTATCAAACAAAAATAAATATTGGACTTCTTTGTATTTTATACCCTTTTTAAGACATCCTTCATCAAGTTCATATGAATCAAAAACTAGAAATAAGATATAATCAGACGAAGAGTCTAAATTTAATTGATTAACATTTTCATTGATTATATTATATTTAAAAGACTTTGTTAATAATTTCGAATTGTCATAATTCAAACTGCAGCCTTGAAAAAGTGCTATTACAAAAATAATAAGACCACTATAAAAAATAAATTTGATTGTTTTCATTTTAATTCTCCTTAAGAATTTTTAACATCTACCCCTTCCTCTCAACCAAAGTTAGAATTGTGGCAAGTGCTACCATATCACCATCTTGATTAAATACTTCAACAAGCCATTTAACAACTCCTTGTAATTTCTCGCCATCTCTTGGTTCTTTTTCTTGTTTTGATTTTACTGTTAGTTTTACATTTATTGTATCTCCAGCATACACTGGTTTTGTAAATCTTAATTCGTCCAAACCATAATTTGCCAAAACTGGTCCTGGCTTTGGATTGACAAATAATCCTGCAGAAGCAGAAATTATGAAATAACCATGAGCCACTCTACGTTCAAATATCGAACCCTCGATAGAAGTAATATCAGTATGAGCATAGAAATTATCCCAGCTTATACCTGTAAAATTAACTATATCTGTTTCAGTTACTGTTCGCTTGTGAGTATTGATAGTGTCACCAATATTCAACTCTTCATAATATTTTGTAAATGGATGGCGAACATCTTCAAATCTTTCAGCACCTGTTTGGTATTGTTTTGTAATTGCAGTCAATGTAGTAGGATGCCCTTGGATAGCAGTTCGTTGCATATAATGTAAGATAGATCTAATACCACCAAGTTCTTCTCCACCACCAGCTCTACCAGGTCCACCATGAACCAGTTGAGGCATTGGTGAGCCGTGTCCTGTTGATTCGCCAGCCGAATCTTTGTTTACAACCATTATCCTACCGTGGTAAGAAGCAGTATTATAAACTATCTCTCTTCCAAAATTATTATCAGCAGTAAATACTGACCCAACCAAAGAGCCTTTCCCAAGTTTTACAATTTCAATTGCTTCTTCCATATTTTTGTATGGTAAGATTGTTGTAATTGGTCCAAAAGCTTCTACATCATGAGGAGCTTTTTTATTCAAAGGATCATTGCACAAAAGTACCATTGGAGCAAAGAAAGCACCTTTTTCTTTACTTCCACCAATTAAAGCAAAATCAGCATTTGAGCCATAAGCAACCTCTGAATCTTGCAGAATTAAATTCATATTTTCAGAAACATCTTTTACTTGCTCTCTGCCAGCAAGAGGTCCCATCTTCACACCTTCAAGTGATGGATCGCCCATTGCAATTTTAGATAATTTATCACCAAGAGCTTTTGCAACATCTTCAGCATATTTTTCAGGAACTATTGTTCTACGAATGGCAGTACATTTTTGCCCTGCTTTTGTAGTCATTTCTCTCTGCACTTCTCTTATGAATAAGTCAAATTCAGCAGTACCAGGAGCATCATTTTCGCCAAGCATACAAAAATTTAATGAATCAGCTTCCATATTAAATCTAACAGAATTATCAATTATTGCAGGGAGTACTTTTAGTTTTTTACCAGTATATGCTGAGCCAGTGAATGTAACTACATCTTGACAAGTAACATAGTCAAGCATATTGCCAAGAGAACCACATACAAGCTGAATACTACCCTCAGGCAAGATATTAGATGCAATAATTTCCTTTACCATAAGTTCAGTAAGGTAAGAAGTAAGAGAAGCTGGTTTGATTATTACAGGCATACCTGCAATTATTGATGGAGCCATTTTTTCTAACATTCCCCAGCAAGGGAAATTGAATGCATTGATATGTATAGCCACTCCTTCAAGTGGAACACAAATATGATGACCAACAAAAGTTCCTTTTTTTGAAAGAGGTTCAAGATTGCCATCAACATAAAATCTTTCATCTTGCATTTCTCTACGTGCTTTACTTGCATAAGTGAAGAGAGTGCCAATTCCACCCTCAATATCAATCCAAGAGTCTATTTTTGTAGCACCAGTAGCTTTTGAAAGTTCATAAAAAATCTCTTTTCTATCCATCAAATAAAAAGCTAATGCTTTGAGCATTCTTGCTCTTTCGTGGATAGTATAATTTCTTAGAGTTTTATTTACTTTTCTTCCATAAGTAAGCATTCCTTCAAAGTCAATACCTTTAGAAGAAACTTCAGCTACCAAATCACCATTTACTGCATTTAAAAGATTTTGATGCTCTCCAGTACCATTTATCCACTCGCCATAAGCATAAGATTGCAATTTCATTTTGTTTTACCTTTTAACATTTTTTATTTCAATTTTATAATTACTTGCAAGATACGAAATAAAAATTAAAAGATTAAATCAATAATATTATTACTTTTTTTGACTTTGATATAAAATTTACTTATATTTGAAAAAATAGATTTTACACATTGTATATATTGGGAAATGATTATGAAACTCAAACTTGTTTATAGTTCGTTAGTTCTTATTATTCTTTTTACTTCAGCCTTTACTTCAAATGCTCAAGATGTTAAAACAAATAAAAAGGTAACAATAGAAACTCCTAAAAAAGAAGAAAAGAAAGCAGAAACCAAAAAAGATGTAAAAGCAGAAAAGCAAAAATGTGAAGCAATGACTAAAAAAGGAACTCAATGTTCTAGAAATGCAACTGCAGGTAAATTCTGTAAACAGCATACAAAATAATATCTAAAATTTAAAATCCTCTTTAAAGAGGATTTTTTTTATACTCACAAACTTAGATATTGAATTTTGGTATTTTATTGAAGCTAGAATAAAATTAATAATTAAATTTGTATAGAATTAAAATACAAAGTTAAAAAAGGTTTTAAAATGTTTAGAAAAATTATTACACCTTCTCAAAGAAATTTATCTTTTAATATACCATTAGAATATCTAAATAGAAGAGTTGAAATTTTAATCCTTCCATTAGAAGAACAAAATACAGAAGAAATTACATTTTGGTCTGATGAAGAACTTGTAAATTTTCCTAATCTATTGACAGTTGAATTAGATAATGAGGATTACTCAAAATGGTGAAATCTATTTACCTTGCTGAAGTTCTTTTTACAAACCAAATATCTTCAAAAGTTAGACCAGTATTAATTTTAAAACAGAACTCATTTGGCGATTTGATTTATATGCCAATTTCTACGAATATGTTAAATAAAGGTATTGAGATTTCAAATTTAGATTTCGATTCTGGAAATATTCCTCAAATGTCAAAAATAATAATTGAAAAAATTGGAGTAATTCATAGTAGTTTGTTAATCAAAAAATTAGCAACTTTGTCAGATTTGAAATTCCAAAATATTATCAATGAATTTATTTTATTCCTCAAATGATATTCAAATCTATTATATTTATTTCGCTTTTCATAATTGTAATTTCAATTTTAGTTTGTTATTTTACTCCAAGTAAAAAAATACTTTTAAGAACCAAAGTTGATTATTTGCTTGTTCTAAAGTCTGAACGAAGATTGATTGCTTATTCGAGTAATCAAATTATCAAAACTTATAAAATCGCATTAGGTAAATCTCCAATTGGAGATAAAGAGTTTGAGGGTGATAGCAAAACTCCTGAGGGGTTTTATACAATTAATGCTAAAAGTGATACTAGTAAATTTTATAAAAATCTTGGAATATCCTATCCAGATTCATCAGATATTGAAAAATCCAAACAATATGGTAAACCAACAGGTGGTGATATTAAAATACATGGTTTGAGAAACGGAATAGGTTTTATTGGTAAATTGCATAGATTGGTTGATTGGACAGCTGGTTGTATAGCAGTTACAAATGACGAGATTGAGGAATTATATCAAGCAGTAGAAATTGGAACTAAGATTGAAATAAGAAAATAATGTTACTCAACGCTTTTTTAAACAAAATTTAAAATATTATGCAAATATTAAAGATTATATTAATCTAGTTACTGTTAATAGGGTAGAAGCGATTATTAAACTTAGAAATGCAACTAGTAGGTAAATTCTTTAAACAGCATACAAAATAATATCTAAAATCCTCTTTAAAGAGGATTTTTTTTATACTCAAAACTTTTTTACACTCAATTTAATTTTAAAACGTAGTTTTATTTCTATATTAATCGGAATGAAATTATAAAATGTCAGAAAAAATATTATTAGTAGTAGAATCGCCTTCTAAAGCAAAAACAATTAATAAATACTTAGGTAAAGATTATATTGTAGAAGCATCAATAGGTCATATTAAAGACCTTGTGAAATTTAAAATGGGTGTAGATATAGAAAATGGTTTTGAACCAAAATATATTACAGTAAAAGGCAAAGGCGACTTAATAAAGAAACTTAAAAAACTTGCGAGTGAAGCAAGTGAAGTATTGATAGCTACGGATCCGGATAGAGAGGGTGAGGCAATTGCTTGGCATATTGCTGAAGAAGTAGGAAAATCAAATAAAAATATAAAACGTGTACTTTTTAATGAAATTACAAAAGAAGGTATTAAAAAAGGAATAAAAGAGCCACGCGATATTGATATTAATCTTTTTATGGCTCAACAAGCTCGTAGAGTGATGGATAGATTAATTGGCTATCAAGTATCTCCATTTCTATCACGTGCTTTAATTGCAGTTACTTCTGAGCCATTATCAGCGGGTAGAGTGCAGTCTGTAGCACTTCGAATGATTGTAGAGCGTGAGAGAGAAATCAGAGATTTCA
>JAPLFM010000033.1 GCA_026390675.1 Candidatus Kapaibacterium sp.
AATCGCAAAATCTCTGCAAAAATTGAAATAAAAAAAATAAAGCAACATTTTGGGAAATATAGAGTTAAGCTGAAATCAATATCCTATTTCCATTTAATGTTACAGCCAATACTGGGAATTTGATTTTCATTGACTTTTTCACCATTAAGTAAAGTATCAATTGCATTTCTAATGTCTTTTCCAGTAACAGGTAGGTCATTTGAAGGTCTTGAATCATCAAATTGTCCTCTATATGCCAATTCCATATTTTTGTCAAAAACATAAAAGTCTGGAGTGCAGGCAGCTTTGTAAGCTTTTGCAACTTCTTGAGTTTCGTCATAAAGATATGTGTAGTTAATATTATATTCTTTCAAAAACTCAATCATTTTTTCTGGTGAATCTTGAGGGTAATTTATAATATCATTGGAACTAATTGCAATAATACTGACTCCTTTTTTAAGATAATCCTTCCCAAGTTGAGATAGACCACTTCCAATGTGTTTTACAAATGGGCAATGATTGCAAATAAACATAATAACTGTTGCATTTTCAGATTTCAATTCGTCTAAACTATTTGTCTTTTTTGTAGAAACATTAAGTAATTCAAAATTAGGAGCTTTCGTTCCCAATTCTAGCATATTTGATTGTATAGCTGCCATATTTTATTTTGGTATTTTATTAAGTAAACAATTAATATACAAATTAATCTAAATAAATTAGATATCAAAATCAATTCATTTTATTTTATCAACTGCAATTTTACCACTTAAAGCAGCTCCCTCAATTGTAGATGGTAATTTAGTATCGGTCCAGCATCCAGCGAAATGAATTCTATTATTGATTGACTTTACTTTTTCTCTAGCTTTTTCAATACCAACTGTTGCTAAAAGAGTAGCATTTCTTTCTTTAATTACTCTATAATGCAACAACTTATTATCATTTAGCTTTGGGAAAATTTGTCTTAATTCACTTTCGCACATATCAACAATCTCTTTATTCCCCATTTCAATCAATTTACTTGCCTCACTAATAGTCAATGACACCAAAGAATTATTTTTCATTTCACCTGAGATCAATATTTTATTAAATAACCATTGTATATTTGTTCCCAATATTGATGCAAAATCAACATCAAGAAACTCTCTTTCAAACCAAAGATAAACTGAAATAATTGGAGAAAATTCAAATTCTTCTGCCCAAGATGCTTCAATTCCGATTAGTTTACTTATTCTATCAGGAGGGATTGCAATAATTATTTCGTCATATTCAAATTCTTCTCCATCTACATTTTTGATTATAATTTTATCATTTGATTGAATAATCTCAGTTATTGTATTTTTCAAATATACATTCCCATTGTTATTACTTATCAAATCAATTATTGGGTTAATCAAATTGCACAAGCCAACTTTAGGGATAATTATTTTTGCGTTTTCTCTTCCAGCAAAAAAACCTTGTTTAAGTACATTAATAAAAAGTGATGCATCACATATTCCTACTTGAGTATTCATAGTGGCTAAGATCATTGGTTCCCAGAAGCACAAAATTGAATTGTCACTTTGATTTTCATATTTAAGTACTTCTAAAATACTTTTGTTTTTTGATTTTAGAATTCCAAACTTAAGCTTTAACACAAATAGTACAATATTGATTTTATCTTTTGTGCTTAAAAAATCAAATTTTATAAGTCCGATAATCATACCCATTTCGCCATATAAAAAGCTAGTATCAAGTTGTGATTCTTTCCCATTATTAGAATAATATTTTACAAATAAAGCTTTTTGAATTTTTAAAAGATTAAAGGTATTTAATCCAATAAGAAGTTTAATAAATTCTTTATAAGCACCAATTAATACATGCTGACCATTGTCAATTTCATCATTCATTTTATTGTCAAAAAACGAATTTATTCTACCACCTAAATTATCTCTTGATTCGTGTAAATCAACTAAATATCCTTTGTTAATCAGGTGATATGCTGAATTTATACCTGCAACTCCAGCTCCAATAATACCAATTTTTTTCATACTTTTTTCATTTGTTACATTTATCCTTTTGCAAATTAAATAATTTCTCGTATATTTGTAATTGTTCTTTATGCGGATGTGGCGGAATTGGTAGACGCGCTAGACTTAGGATCTAGTGGGCTTAGCCTGTGTGAGTTCGAGTCTCTCCATCCGTACTTTGAAATTAAAAAGCAAGACTAAGTTCTTGCTTTTTTTTATTCTAAAACAATTTAATATACCTAAAGGGATTTAACCTTGGAATACAAAATTAATTCTATCGAAGATACTGTGCAAGAAATTGAATTTATTATTACAAATGATGAATTAACTCCTGCATATAATCAAGCACTTTTAAAATTACAACCTAAAGTAGCTTTAGCTGGTTTCAGAAAAGGTAAAGTTCCTATGCCTATGGTAAAAAATATGTATGGCGAATCGGTAAAATATGAAGCTCAACAAGATATGGTTAATGTGAAATTTAGAGAAGTAATTAACGAAAAGAAAGTTGGTGTAATTGGATTGGTGTAATTGGAACTCCTGAGTTAACTGATATTGCCGAAATTGAAGGTGGAATAAAAGCGACTGTTAGATATGAAGTGATACCTGATTTTGAACTTACAGATTACAAATCCTTAACTATTGATGAACCTGTTCACGTAGTTACAGATGAAGAAATTCAAATTGAAATCGATAATATTAAAAAAGAACATGGTACTTTTGAAGATGCTTTAGAAGTTACAGATGAACTTTTTGTAGTTTCTGTTACAATGGAAGCACTCGACAAAGAAAGTGGTGAACCTATTGAAGGTGTTAAACCTGAAGAGCTTAATCTATTCTTAGATGATAAAAACCTATTACCTGAATTAAAAGATATATTAATCAAGGCTAAACTTGATGAAACATACAATTTTACTGCTCCTAAAGAAATCAGTTCAGACAGTAATGAATTTAAGATTACAGTTAATACAATTCAGAAATTAATTCCTGCTGTTCTTGATGCTGAATTTATTTCAACTTTTACTCAAGAAAAATTCAATTCTATTGAAGACCTAAAAGAAGAAATCAGCTTTCAAATGCAAAATGAATGGGATAAGCAAACTAGAGATATATTAGAAAGTCAAATCGTAAAACAACTTGTTGAAACTAATCAAATTGGTGTTCCAGAAGAGTTAGTTAATAACGTAACTGATGCACTTTTTGAAGATTATAAAAAAGATATGGAAAAACAGCAAAAAGGTAGCTCTAAACCTTTGTCTGGTATGAAAAGAGATCAATATGGACCTATTTTTCTTCAAAGAGCTGAACAAACTGTACGTTGGGAATTAATTAGAAACAAAATTGTTGAAAAAGAAAAAATTGAAGTTGAAGAGTTTGATTATGAACATTTTGCTGAAGAACAATCTCGATTGATGAATAGTGATAAATCTAAAATCCTTGAAATTATTAAAAAGAATGATGGTGTTCATCATTCTTTATTATCAAAAAAGGTTATGGACTTGTTACTTGATTTTGCAACAACAAATGAAGTTACATTTGAAGAATACGAAGCAAAACACAAACACAATCATTCTCATGAAGGTCATAACCACGATGAACACGACCACGAGCATTCTCATGAAGGACATAACCACGACGATCATAATCACGAGCATTCTCATGATGGTCATAGCCACGATGAACATGATCATAAGCATTAATATTTTAAAAGCTCTAACAAATTAGTTAGGGCTTTTTTTTTGTATTATAACTTAATTTAAAATAAAAAAAATGGATTACTTTTTTAAGCAACCCATTTTCATAATTCATAATTCATAATTCATAATTATTTTAATATCGCCCTAAATCATCATTATCTAAATCTATTATTGATGATGGATCTATATTGTAATTACCTCTGTCATTATTGGTTGGTAATTGTCTTGAATTACGTTTGATATCAGCACTAATTGCTCTGTTATACATATTCTCGTCGTTATAGCTTTGCTGTTGATTTGTATCTTTTATTTTAAATTTCATAATCATTCGCTTTAAGCTGTTCGATTGTCCTGATAGTTCTTCTGCTGCTGATGCACTCTCTTCTGATGCGGCAGTATTACTTTGGGTTACTTTGTCAATTTGAAATAACCCTTCTGCAATCTGTGATATTGCTTGTGCTTGTTCTGAAGAAGAACGTGCAATATCATCAACAATCTCAGCAGCTGCAATAGATCCATTTTTTATTTCTTCTAAAGCTCTTCCAGTTTTAACAGCCAAATCTGCACCATTACCTACTGTCTTTATGCTATTCTCAATTAGTTCTGCT
>JAPLFM010000117.1 GCA_026390675.1 Candidatus Kapaibacterium sp.
TAAAGAGCTTGCATTTGAAAGTGAAGATTTAGAATTAATTACAAAGTTCTATAATGAAAAAGGGTTGTCAGTAATAGATATACCAAAAGTTAAAGTTGTTTTAAAAAAGCTTGGAATATTTGATGAAGCTTTAAAATTAATTAATGAGTATTCACATAAATCATTAGAATATTTAAAAGAATTGCCAGAAAATGATTATAAAGAAATGTTGATAGTTCTTTCAAACAAATTAATGAAAAGAAGAAACTAATGTCACAAATAATTTGCAATAATGAGTTTGAAATTAATTACTTCAATGCAATTGGTAGTGATTATTTGAAGTACTTCATAGAGTAAGATAAAACAAGTGATTTAATATTAATTGTTCCTACAGGAAAACTAGTTAGGAGACTTCATAGAAAAATAGTTAAAATGTATTTTGATTTTCATAAAAAACCAATTAAAAGTTTAAAAATTTTCAACTTAAACAAACTAATTGGAACAATACATAATTACATTTATTCAAAGTCAACATATATAGGAATTAGTGATTTTTATGTCAATTTAATTATTGAAAATATTTTACGAAGTAGCGATAATTTGTTTTATAAAATTGGAGATGATAATAATAATTCATTTTTGGTCGAAAAAGTTAAAAATACAATTATTAGTTTTAAGAAAAACAACATAACGATTGAATCGCTTGATGAGGAATTGAAAATGAAATTTTAAATATTTACAAAGAGTACCAAAATAAGATAGGCACTGCTTTAATTGATGAAGCAGAGTTTTTTATTAGAACAAATAAATATTTAAAAGATTCAAATGCTGATATGGTTTTAAAAAATATATTTGGTCAAAATTGTAAATTTATTTTTGATGGATTCTCAGAATTTAATGAAGTTGATTTGTCTTTTTTGTCAGTACTATCAAAATCACAAATTCCAACAGCTATTTATTTTAATTATGACTTACTTAGAGGACCTAGCTTTGGCACTTATGAGAGTTCAATAGTTTATTTGTTTAATATTGGATTTTTACATAAAAACAATGACGATTTAGTTTTTAATAATATCAATACACCTGAAAAAGACTTAGATGCCAAACCATCTGATTACATTAGAAGGTGGCTTTTCAAAAATAAAAAATCAGATAACTATACTAAACTTCAAAACGTTTTAAATATATATAGTTTTCAAGATAAAAAAAATGAAGTTGATTCAATTGCTAAACTGATTAAATATATTACTAGCCAAAGTTATAACATACAATACAAAGATCAAGATAAGATTAAACTAAAAGATATATGTATTTGTACAAGGAAACCACAAGAATATTCTTCATTATTTCGAGAGTCATTAATTAGAAATAAAATCCCAAATGATATTAGTGATAGGTTTAATCTTTCCGAAAGTACTATTACAACTTACTTATTTAAATTTTTAGAGCAATTCAATAAACAGATTAGACTTAACACATTTGTAGAAACAATAAAAAACGATTTTTTTGGTTTAGAACATTTTGATAAATCTAATATTATTAACTTAACTGAATGCCTAATTAAAATTAAAGCAAGAAGGATTAAAATCGACTCAAACTTGTTTCAAAAAGAAATAATTGAACTACAAAAATACATTTTGAAAATATCTTCAAATAAGTATTTAAATGAAGAAAAGGTTAATAATTATCTTAAAAATGCTGAAATCGCTTTAAATGATTTAAAATTTCTTTCATTAAACTACCCTACTTTTAATGAAACTTTAAATATAAATGAGTTTAAAAATGGATTAATCTCTTTAATAAAGATACTGGGTATAGTAAATAGCTTAAAATCTTTTAAAATTGAAAACAACTATTTTGAAAATTTAAGTAGTTTTGATACTATTTTTATTGATATAGAAGTTGAAAAAAATAGTAGAGCTTTAAACAAATTTATAGAGGTACTTGAAGAATTTTCGAATGTAACGAAATTAAATGATGAAAACAAATTAGTTAATTACAAATTTAAGGATTTATTAAAGAATTTTAAAAATCTTATTAAATCTGCAAAATACCAAATTAGAGAGTCAATAGACTATGGAGTAACAGTAACCTCAATTGAACAAACTAGAGGAATTCCATATAAAGTAATTATACTTTGTGGTGCTGTTGATGGCATTTTTCCTATCCCCTATTTAACTGATTATTTTGTTGGGAAAGATTTAAAATCAAGTGAAGAAAGGCATAGATTATCTGAACAGTTACTTTTTTATCAATTTTTATCAAATGGTGAAGATTATTTTGAAAAAAATAAAAAAATTTATATAACTAGTTTCAAATATGATGATGATAGACTTCAAAATAGATCTTTTTTTACAAATGAACTATTGAAAATTGTAAAACCAGAGAGTGAAATAGATTTTACAGTTAGTAATACTCAAATACCAGACTGGTACTTTGCGATTACAGATAGTAACGATTCAAAATATTTAGATTTAAATTCAACAAATATATTTAAAAAATTCACATTAGGAGATGAGGTTACTACTTCATTAAATAGAGGTTTGATTACAAATCTTAATTTGTTAATTGAAAAGTTGAATAATAAAACTTATAGTGTTTCAAAGCTTAAAAACTATTTAAAGTGTGAATTTATTACTTTTGGTAATGATTTTTTGGATCTAAAAGATAATGAATTTGATTTTGAAGATGAAATTCTATCAAATGAAAAAGGCAATATAATTCACAGAGTTATGGAAAGATTTTATATTACCTTGTTAAAAGAAGATATTGATGTCTTTTCGCATCCTTTACTACAAAGGTGTTTTAATAGCAAAGTCGTCAAACTAAATTCTAATAATTTAGATAAATATCTACAGCTTATTAAAAACTTGTTAAACGAAGTTTTTATTGAATATGATAAAGGAAATATTTATAGTACTATTTTATTAAATCAATTAAAGTTAGTAAATGATTCAAATAATGAATTTAATCTTATAATTAAACAAGATATACTAGATTCTTCAAAATATGCTATTTTATTCAACGAATTTAGCTTATTAGGAAAACACAATTCAAGAGAAGTTATTTTTGACAATACTAAATTTAATGGTAAAATAGATAGAATTGA
>JAPLFM010000177.1 GCA_026390675.1 Candidatus Kapaibacterium sp.
AATAATGATATTTATCTGCTCTCTATTATTTGCAGATAACACACCAAACAAAACTGCCCAAACTGGACCTTACAAAGCCAAAACTACTCCTGAGCTTATAGACAGCCTTGAAAAAGAGCTAAGTATAGCAAAAGAAGATACTAACAAAGTAAATATTCTTACTGATATTGCTTTTAATAAAAGAAATAATAAACCCGACGAATGTATCAAACTTGGTGAGCAAGCTTTGGCACTTTCCGAAAAACTAACTTGGCAAAAAGGAAAGGCAAAATCACTTAGAATATTAGGTGTGGGAAATTTATCTAAAAGTAAAAAAGACATTGCATTATTATTTTTTGAGCAATCATTAAAAATAAGTGAAGAAATCAACGATAAACAGCAAATATCTTCCTCACTCGGCAACATTGGTACTGTTTATCATAGTTTATCTAACTACCCCAAAGCGTTGGAATATTACGAAAAAGCTTTAAAAATTGCTGAAGAAATTGGGGATAAAGCAGTTATTGGCAACAATCTCAACAACATTGGCTATATTTATTCTGATTTATCCAACTACCCCAAAGCGTTGGAATATTACGAAAAAGCTCTTAAAAGAAAGGAAGAGATTGGGAATAAATCAAGTATTGGAAATACTCTCAGAAACATTGGTACTGTTTATGCTAATTTATCCAAATACCCTAAAGCTTTGGAATATTACGAAAAAGCATTCAAAATTGCTGAAAATATTGGAGATAAGCAAGGTATTAGCAGCAATCTCGGCAACATGGGAATTGTTTACGAGAGTTTATCCAACTACCCAAAGGCATTAGAATTTCATGAAAAAGCACTGAAAATTAATGAAGAGATTGGGAATAAAGCTGGTATTGGCAATAATCTCGGCAGTATTGGTATTGTTTATAAGAAATTATCCAACTACCCCAAAGCGTTGGAATATCAGGAAAAAGCTTTAAAAATTAATGAAGAAATTGGCAATAAATCAAGTATTGGAATAAATCTTTGTAACATTGGTGTAGTTTATAGTAGTTTAACCAACTACCCCAAAGCTTTAGAATATTACGAAAAAGCACTAAAAATTGCTGAAAATATTGGGGATAAATCAAGTATTGGAGTAAATCTTTGTAACGTTGGTGAAATTTATGTTCATTTATCAAAATATCCCAAAGCTTTAGAATATTACGAAAAAGCACTAAAAATTGCTGAAGATATTGGGGAAAAGGAATTGAAATATTCTTTGAAACATAACTTTGGATCTACTTATTTAGCAATTGCTCAAGATACAAACAAAGTAACAAGTGATTCTTCTAAAAAAGAAAATTTAAAGTTAGCTTTAAGCTTTACTCAAACTGCACTTGCTTGGTTTATAGAAACAAAAGAAGAGAATGAACAAAAGCAATGCGAAGAGCAACTTTCTGATATATATGAAGCAATGGGAGATTATAAGTCAGCCCTTGTTTCATTCAAAAAAGCTGAACTCTTGAAAGATTCTATTTTCTCTCAAGAAAACAAAAAGAAAATAGCAAACATAGAAAACCAAAAAGAAATAGACCAAAAAAATAGCGAACTTGCACTAAAAGCAAAAGAAAACGAGCTTTTAAAACAAAAATCTGAAAACCAAAGCTTAGAGCTTGAAAAAAGAAACCAAGAATTTACACTTTTAAATACCAAACAAGCACTTCAAAAAGCAGAACTCGACAAACGTAATGCAGAAATAGAAAAACGTAATGGTGAAGTAAAACTACTTCAAAAAGATAAAGATTTAGCTAATTTGTCAATAAAAGCCAATGAATAAAGAAAAAAGAACATCCTATAGCCGATTCATTTGAAGAAGCAAGTATAGTATTTATTGATATAGTAGGCTTTACAAAGTCATCTGCCACCCAAGATCCCAAGCGAGTAGCTGAAGTTTTGAATATTATTTATACTAAGCTCGACCACATTGCCAAAAAATACAATTTAGAGAAAATCAAAACTATTGGTGATTGCTATATGGCTGCATCAGGCTTACCTATTGCCGACCCTAAAAATGCAGAAAAAGCAGCAAACTTTGCCAAAGAAGCAATGCAAATGCTACACAACTACGACACAGGTGACGGCACTATAATTCGTTTCCGTTGTGGTCTCGACTGCGGTCCAGTAGTAGCTGGAGTAATTGGCGAACATAAGTTCATCTACGACGTATGGGGCGACACAGTAAACATGGCAGCCCGTATGGAACAAAACGGCGAACCCGATAGAATCCACACCACAGAAAGATTTAAAAACAAAATTTCAAGCGTAGGGGTTGAGCATGCTCAACCCAATAACAAATTCACTTTCACCTCACGTGGCGAAATGGAAATCAAAGGCAAAGGCTTAGTAACTACCTATTTTATGGGGTAATAATTTTTGCGAACCTTATCCAAACGTGAAAAAGGCTAGGATGAGGTCTATTAGTAATGTTCTTTGAAAACAAATATTAGATTCTTGCCTTCGCAGGAACGACAGAAAAAACTTTGGTTCTGTTCAATATGACAAAAGAATTACTTAGTAAGTGCCATTTCTTTTTTAAGGTATTTGCCTGTTAAACTTTTTTTGTTTTTGCAAATATCAGCAGGAGTGCCTTGAGCTACTATTTCACCACCACCTTTCCCACCATAAGGACCAAGGTCAATTATCCAGTCAGCACATTTGATAACATCAAGATTATGTTCTATAATTAAAACAGTATTACCTTTATCAACAAGCTCTTGCATCAATTTATTAAGCACTCTAATATCTTCGAAGTGTAGTCCAGTTGTTGGCTCATCTAATAAGTAAAGAGTTTTGCCTGTGCTTTTTTTAGATAGTTCGGTAGCAAGTTTTACTCTTTGTGCTTCCCCACCTGATAAAGTTGGAGACTGTTGACCAAGTTTGATATAACCTAAACCAACATCATTAAGTGCTTTTATTTTTTGATTAATCTTTGGAATATCAATAAAAAATTCCAATGCTTCTTCCACATTCATATCCAAAACATCAGCAATTGATTTGTTTTTATAAAATACAGTAAGTGTTTCTTTATTATAGCGTTTGCCACTACATTCTTGACATTCAACATAAACATCTGGTAAAAAGCTCATTTCAATTTTTTTAAGACCAGCTCCTTCACATTCCTCACATCTACCTTCTTTTACATTAAATGAAAACCTGCCGGGTTTGTAGCCACGCACTTTCGATTCAGGTAATATTGCAAAGAAATCTCTGATATGAGTAAAAACACCAGTATAGGTTGATGGATTAGACCTTGGTGTTCTTCCAATTGGTGTCTGATCTATTTCAATTACTTTATCAATATGCTCCAAGCCTTCAACTTTTTTGTATGGAAGAGGCAAAGCTAAAGATTTGAAGAAAAACTTAGACAAAATAGGATAAAGCGTATCATTTATCAAAGAAGATTTGCCAGAACCGCTTAAACCAGTAATACAAATTAACTTACCAAGTGGTAGATGTAAATTTACATTTTTTAGATTATTTCCTGTAGCACCTATTAGAGACAAATGTTTTCCATTTCCCTCTCTTAGCCTAGAAACAAATTCATCTAAATAATGATTTAGCAAATATTTTACAGTTATCGACTTCCCTTGTTCTTTTTTAGATAGAGATTTGATTAGATGAGGCTCAGTAGTTAAAACAATTTCACCACCGTGGATACCAGCACCCGGACCCATATCAATAAAGTAATCACATTCTTCAATCATAGCTCTATCGTGTTCAACTACAATCAAGGTATTTCCCAAATCTCTAAGCTTTTTAAGTGAAGCGATTAGTTTGTCATTATCGTGCTGATGAAGTCCTATACTTGGTTCGTCCAATACATACATTACTCCAACTAGTTTTGAACCAATTTGCGAAGCCAATCTAATGCGTTGAGATTCTCCACCTGATAAAGTTCTAGCCTGACGACTTAGAGTCAAGTATGTCAAACCAACATTCAATAAAAATTCAAGTCTTTCAGATATTTCTTTTAAAATTTGAGTGGCAATAAGCGATTGTCTGTTGGTTAAGTTAGCATTGAAATTTGTGAAATATTCATAGGTTTCTGAAATACTCATAGTACAAATATCAGAAATACTTTTATCATTAATTTTTACAGCAGTACTTTCTTTATTCAACCTACCATATTTACAACTTGGACAAGCAATGAAAGTCATATATTCTTCATATCTAACTTTATCAGATTCTTTACTTGCATTTTGATGAAGGTTGTGAAATGTAGGTAAGATACCAGCAAATTTTTGTTTGTAATTTACAGACTTACCATTTTTATATGCATATTTAATTTCAATTTCTTCATCATCACCATTTAGTAGCTTTTCAAAAAGCTTTTTGTCAATATCTTCAATCTTTATACTAACATCTATTTTATGTAATGTCAGAAATGAATTTACTTGTAAAAAAAGCCAGCTATGCTCATTATAATTAAATAGTTTAATAGCTCCATCTTTCAATGATACCTTATAGTCAGGAATCAGCAAATCCATGTTAAAATCTCTAAGTTCACCAAGTCCATTACATTTTTTGCAAGCACCATAAGGTGAATTGAATGAAAACATATTAGGAGCTAATTTTTCATAAGCTTTAGCACAATTAGGGCAAGAATATTGAGTAGAAAATAATTTTTCAGGCCAGAAATCTTCCCTTGAACCTTCTTTCTCAACTAAAATTATAAGAGTTCCTTCGCCTTGGCTAAGAGCTAAATCAACAGACTCATTAAGCCTTTGAATTTGGCTTTCATCAGCAATTAACTTGTCAATAACGATTTCAATATTATGAACTACATATCTTGCTAATTGCATTCCAGCAACAAGTTCTTTAACAGATTTATCAATTCTTACTTTTGTAAAGCCTTGTTTAATAAATTGCTCAAATAATTCTCTATAATGTCCTTTTCTTCCTCTGACAATTGGAGCTAGTAACATAATTTTTTTGCCTGCATAAGTTTGCAAAATATTATCAACTATTTGATCTTTTGTTTTTTGCTCCACAGGGATATTACAATCAGTACAGTATTGAGTTCCTATTTTTGTATAAAGTAATCTTAAATAGTCATAAACTTCAGTTACTGTTCCAACTGTAGAACGAGGATTAGTTCCAAGAGTTTTTTGTTCAATAGAAATAGCAGGAGAAAGCCCTTCAATTAAGTCCACATCAGGCTTCTTCATTGCACCCATAAAATTACGTGCATAAGAAGAAAGACACTCTATATATCTTCGTTG
>JAPLFM010000312.1 GCA_026390675.1 Candidatus Kapaibacterium sp.
TAATTTGCTTATCAACTACGAGTTTACTTTTAATAATGAACCCAATTTCAACAACAATTTCTTGAGAAAGTGCACCTTTAAAAGTAAGAATAATATGATGATCTTTACTATCAGTATAGTATTTATATAGATCAAAATCTGACATAACTAGTTCCTTGCTTCTTAAAAAGAATATATTTATAAAAAGGGTATTATTAAGCAATGCAAAATATAAATTATTTTTGAATATCAAGCACAATTTATTATTATTTTTATTTTTTTTCAATGAAATTTTCTTGTAATTATTTCGTGTATATAGTCTATGTCTATATTAATTATAATAAAAAGGTACAAAAAGTGAAATTTGGATTCTTTTACGGAACTAATACTGGAGTTACTGAAATTGTTTCAGAGCAATTAGCTGAAGTATTAAAAGAAAATAAAATAGAAGTTGATTTGTTTGACATTGCTAGCACTCCTTTAGAAAAGCTTAAAGATTATTCTTATTTAATAATAGGTACTCCTACATGGAATGATGGCGAATTGCAAGATGATTGGGAAGAAGTATTTACTGCTTGGTGCAAATTTGATTTTACTGGAAAAAAGGTAGGTTTTGTAGGAACTGGAGATCAAGAAGCTTACTGTGACAATTACTTAGATGCAATTGGTAGAATGGCTAAACCTGTTAGAGAAAATGGTGGTGAAATTTTTGGTAGATGGCCATCAGATGGTTATGTTCATAAACACTCATTGGGTCAAGACTCAGATGGAATGTGGGTTGGATTAGCAATTGACAATGACAATCAAGAGGAACTCACAGAAGATAGAATTAACAAATGGGTTAAGCAAATTAAAATCGAGCTAGGTATATAATTTTTTTTTGTAATTAATAAAGCTTTTAAAAACTATTTGGAAAAGTTAAAATTGGACTTGTTAGTAGTAATTAGTGGTAAAACTAATAAAATTTTAGAATCTAATAAATTACTTAAGCAAAATTTATTGATAAATTTAATTGACGAAAAAGATTTAGCAAAACCAAAAATGATTTTCCAAATAATCAAATTAAATGATTTTGAAAATTTGTATTTTGGTACTGAAGATATCGGTTTTCAAAGATTTCAATTTCTTATTTTTCTTTATTTCCTTTTAACATTTAATTTTAAAGGTAAATTAATAGATGAAAATGGAAGTTACAGAGAATTTAATTTTATTAAATTTGTATTTTACCAAATCCCGTTATTTCTTTTAGAATTAATTGTAAGTTCATACTATGTAATATTTTACTCTATTAAAACAAGTTATTTGTTGTGGAAAAACCTAAAAAGAAATTAAAAGTGTTGATTTGGAGAGCAGAATATTATGGAGCCTTAACTGCTGGAGGATTTGCTACATACTATATGAGTATGTCTAATGCTTTTTTAAAAAACGGATTAGATGTTATTTTTGTTTCAAGTGGAAATATGATACTTCCAAAAGATGTCGATTTCCATTTAATAAAGCATAATAAACTATTAAAAAACTTGCCTGAAGTTTTAAACTTGCCTTACAATCACAAAGCATATAAAAAAGTTAAAACTATAATTAAAAATGAAAAACCTGATTTTATTTATCTTCAACATCACGATTTTCAATACTTATCCTATTTAGTTAAAAGTGATTTTGACATACCTTTTTTTATGCATGTTGATGGTGTTCAAAGTTGGGTAAAAAAAAATTGGGGAAAGCTTTATCTAAATAAAATCCATTACAAAATGGAGAAATTACAACTCCAATTCTCAGATCATATTTTTGTCCCCTCATTAGAAATTAAAATGAATCTTATTGAATATGGAGTTAATTCAAATAAAATCTCTGTAGATCCAAGCTCAGTTGATCCTGAGTTATTTTCTCCAGAACTATACGACCTCGATTTAAAAAATGAACTCGGTCTTATGAATCATTTTATCTGCGGATTTGCTGGTACTTTTGGTCATTGGCATGGTGTGGATACAATAGCAGAGTCTATTAAATATGTCAAAGATAAAATACCCAATGTTAAATTTTTATTAGTTGGTGATGGTTTGTTTAGGGCAAAAGTTGAAGAAATATTAAAAAGAGATCAAACTCAAGAATATTGTTTTATAACTGGTATGGTACCTTTGAGCAAAGTTCCAAATTATCTTTCAATTTGCGATATTTTACTAACTCCTTGCAAATCAAATGAAGACAATTCAGCTTTTTTCAATTCACCTATTAAACTTTATGAATATATGGCAATGGGTAAACCAATTGTTGCATCTAAAATTGGTCAACAAGCAATTGTACTTAAACACAATTTTACTGCTTTATTACATAAAGAAAATGATTCAGAAGCTCACGCAAATGCTATTGTTGAACTTTATAATAATAAAGATTTAGTTAAAAAAATCGGTGAAAACGCTAGGCAAGAAGTAGAAGAAAAGTATGATTGGAAAATAAATGCCAAAAGGATTGTTAATCAATTCTATAAGTTGACAGATCAAAATGATTTAATTGAAAAAGTTGAGGAATTTCCTCAATAATAATACCAAAAAGAATCTACTTCCCTATTACTTTACTTGGATTATCTTTAATAAAATCTGACCATGACTTACTTTTCTTTGAGCTAATTCCAATATTGTTACAATGACAAATAGCAACTGCTAATGCATCTGTAGCATCAAAAAGTTCAGGTGTTTCTTCTATAAAAAGCATTTTTTTTACCATAAACTGAACTTGCTCTTTACTTGCATTGCCACGTCCAGTAACAGACTTTTTAACTTCCATTGGCGAATATTCATCAATAGCAACATTTGATAATGAGGCTGAAAGTATAGCTACTGATCGAGCATGTGATAGTTTAATAGTGGATTGAATATTTTTGGCATAAAAAATTGTTTCAAATACAGCAACATCTGGATTGTTTCTAATAATAACTTCGTTTATTTTCAAATGAATGGCCTTAAGCCTTTCAGGAAAATCTTCGCTTATTTTTTTAGCTTTAATTACTCCATATTCAATTAATCTATATTTTTTGTTTGTATATTCAATTACTCCATAACCGCAGTTTATTGAACCAGGATCTATTCCAAGTATAATCATTTGTAACACTCATCATAGTTAACAAAACATCCATATTCTTTAATAAAATCAATCATTTTTTTATATATTTTAGATTTGGATAAGACTTGTTCATTTCCTAATATCACAATTTGTTTTTTAGCTCTTGTTAGAGCAACATTAAGCTTTCTATCAATTTCAATATCTTCAATTATTACTAATGACAAGATACTTTGTAGCATTACTTCTTTATTTACAGATGTTGAAATAATTATAAAACCTCTTTCTGAACCTTGAAATCTTTCAACTGTATCAACTGTAATTAATTTACGATCATTTTCTTCAATTAAGTTACTAATTTCTGAGCATTGCAATCTAAAAGGAGAAATTACTCCTATTGAATTTTCAATAAAATTATCCTTCAAATTAGATTTTATTTCTTCAATTATTTTAATTGTTAGCAAAGCTTCAGATTTATTGAACTTATAATTATTCTCATTAGGACAGTTAATAAAAACTATCCTCGACTTTGACAACAAATCTCCTAATTTAGATTTTATTTGGTAAGTATTAAACTCTTCAGATTGCCAATTATTTTCCGAAAGGTTAAGTTTGTTATTATAAAATAAAAAATTGATTAGGTTCATTATATCTTTATGCATTCTATTTTGAATTTCAAGCATATCAAAACATTCATTCCATCCTTTAGTTTTTGCATTAGTAAGCAACCTTTCAAAATATGAAATAGAAAAATTTTCTAATCCAATTTCAATTAATTTTTTAGATTTGACTTGTAAAAACTCTTCACTTTGTTGAGTAATAGCAGGTAATTGCTTTTCATCGCCAATCATTATAAACTTGTTTACTTTACTAATAATTCCTACAATATATGGCTCTAAAATTTGAGAAGCTTCATCAATAATTGCTATATCAAAATGCTTGATTTGAAAGATTTCCTGAGTATTTATCAAACTAGCAACAGTTGATGCAATAATTCTTGTTCGTTTTAACTTTAAGTTTAATTCTTTTAAATTATAATTTTCAATTAATTCTGAAAACAGTAATTCCTTGTGAATTGAAACTTCTTTTGAACCTAATCTAATTATTTCAATCTCTTCGGAAATTCGTTTTATTGCATTACATATCTCATCAACTGCTCTATTAGTATAAGATACTAAAAGAATATTGTAATTAGTAGAATTGTATATTTGCTCAACAATTGCTTTTAGAACATAACTAGTTTTACCAGTACCAGGAGGACCTTGAATTAAAAAATAATCTCTTGCATTTATAGCTTTTTGACAAATTCTTGCTTGAATTAAATTTAAATCTTTAAAATCAACTTCAATATTTTCGAATCTTGGTTGTTTGTTTCCTATAAAATATTCAACCTTGTTAGAATTTACAAAAGAATAGATTTCTGAATATAACTTTTTGTTAATTGAATCAGAACTATCAGGAATTATAAGCCAGTTAGTAAATTTGGTAAGAACTGATTGATTAATAAGTTTATTTCTAAGGCTTAAAACAATTTCATTACTATTTATTTCTTTAATATATGTTTTAAAAATGTATCTTTGATTTAAATTTTCATCTTGAGGATATAAAATCACCATATCTGATTTTCTAATTATACTATTTGCTTCATTATCGTTTCTGTCAAAGAACAGATATTTTGTTCCATTTTAAATCTTCAACGGTGTAAATCTTCAAGGATTTAAAATAATGTTTTTAATATTATCATTATCAATTTCATCATCAAATATATTTACAATATTCTCATTTCTTTTTTCATTTTGTTTAATATCTGTAAAAATTCCAAGTGAGTTAGCAAGTGACTCTCTTTGAATAAAAGAAGACATTTGAATTAAATAAAAAGGAAGAATACTCTCTTTATAAGTGATAAATTCATAAAAAATTTGTACTTGATTTCTATTATAAATTGGAACATTTGGAATAGATTCATTTAAATCATTAAAAAAATCAAATTTCTTATTTGCTACTTTAAAGTTTAAATCAACAATTTTATTTCTTTCAAATATGAGCTGTTTTTTGGCACTAATTACATTTGGAATATTTCTTAAAAACAAACTTGATGCTAAAGGATAGTAAATACTTGAATTCCCAAATCTATTTTTAACATTAACATCTAATAACATGTTGTAAGCAGTAGTTTGAGCAAAATGAGAATGCCAAACTGAGATATTAGTATTATTACCATCAAAACTTTTAAAATATACTTGATCTTTAGGACTTTTACCTGATTTTAACTCTACTACATCTTTTTTATTCTCAAAATTTATATCTTCAATTAGTAAATCTAATCTACCTTGTAAACCATATTCAGGTGAAATAAAAGTCGGTTCTAATGTATAAATTTTATCAATCTGAATTTCGAAATCACTTTTTACTCTTTTAAAAAAAACAAGCAGTTTTTCTTTAAGTGTTGTTTTAAATTCAGGATTTAATTTGTCAACTGCAAATAAACTTAATGGTTTGGAACGTAATGCAGCATTATATGCTTCTTCAAACTCAATTTCAATATTAGTTAATATTTCATCAAAAATAGTATTATACAAATTCCCCAAAACCAAACTTTCACTAATTTGATTTGGTAGAAATTTTTTAACAAAATTAATTAAAGCATGTGAAGATTTATTATTAAAACTATCTGCTACTTCTGTAACATCAAGCATTATTTCAGGTTCAAGGACTACAAAACTGTCATGAACATTTATAAATTCAGATTCATTAATAAATTTGAATTGACTAAAATAGAGAGTAGTTCCTGTTTCAATTTGATTAAATATTTCACTTTCTAAACCCTTGACAATAATTTTTACTTTCGATAAATCTACTTTTTCACAATAAAATTCACAAAATCTCTTAAAAACATCTTTATCAGAATTGTGATAAGCTAATTTTTCAAATACCACAGCTTTAAAACTAATTAATTCACTTGCTTTAACTTTAGCAAACTTTCTTCTATGTTTTTGAATTTTAGGATAAGTAATAACAACAAAACTACTATCAGTAGCAAAAAATGTAATTAGATTATTAAAAGCATTTTCTAATTCTGTAAAAAGATCATCAGTAATTTCTTTTTTTCTATTGGTAAAAAACTGCCTAAGATCTGAAAGTAGTTGAATTAATTCGGAAGGGAAATCAAATTCTTGTTCAATAAAAACAAGTTTAGCAAAATCTGAAGAAAAATATTGTTTGGAGGATTTAGTGATTTCAGAAAGTAAGTCAGAGTAAATATCTTTATATACTCTGACTTTTGCTTTATCTATAAAATCAAAATTATTACTTTCGCTTAATCTTGAAATGAAATAATCAAACTTTTCTGAAGACAAATACATTATTCATCATCCACCTTTATGTCTCTTAAATAAAGTTGCGGAGTATTTTGTCCATTAAAACTATTCATTTCCAAATTATATAATATTGAGAATGGTTTTCCACTAGAACAAATACTAAATTTTTCAATTAGATTATAACCAATTGCATCAATAACAAAATTATTCTGCATAGCCCTAAATTTAATAATATTATTTCCAACAATTTTAATTCCATTTTGCGATTTAACACTTTTTGAAAAGAAAACTGGCTTAAAATTATTATAACCATAAGGAGCAAATTGATTTAAAGACTTAAAGAAATGAGGTGTTAATTCAGTTAGTTTTAACTCACTATCAATTATAATTTCAGGATGGAGCATATCAACAGATAATTTTTCAACTGCCATTCCATCAAAAATCACTTTAAAAGCTGGTATTTTATCTTCATCTAAAGAAAGTCCTGCAGCATGCTTATGTCCACCATATTCTATTAATAAATGTGAAGCAGCTTTTAATCCTGCATGAACATCAAAATTCTTGATTGACCTTGCAGATCCTTTTGCGTGACCTTCGATTGTAGTCATTAATACTGTAGGCATATTAAACCTATCTACTAGGCGTGATGCTACAATACCTATAACTCCGGGATGCCAAGTAGGATTGTGAATAACAAGGCAATGAGCACCATCATCAACTTGCTTTTGAGCAAGAGGGATAGCTTCTTCAAAGGTTTGCAAATCAAAAACTCTTCTTTTTCTATTTTCATCTTCTAATTGTTGAGCAATATGAAACGCAGAAATTTCATCCTTTTGTATCATCATTTCAACAGATCTAATAGCATCGCCCATTCTACCAGCAGCATTTATAATTGGGGCAACAGCAAACACTATATTAGAAGCATTAATTTGACCAATTTTTAATCTAGTACAATGAAGTAATCCTTTAAAACCTGGTCTAGTATTAACATTAAGCCTAATAAGTCCAAAATGAACAAAAGCTCTATTCTCGCCTAAAAGTGGCACCATATCGGCAATAGAAGCTAATGCAACAAAATCCAAATAATCTAAAGCTCTATCAGGTGTTCCAAGCTTTATACAAATTGCTTGTATAAGTTTGAAAACCACACCACAAGCAGCTAGATATTTAAATGGATAATTACAATTTGGTCTAATTGGATCTAATATAGCATAAGCATCAGGAAGAGTATCAGTTGGTTCGTGATGATCACAAATTACAACTTCCATTCCTAAACTATTTGCATATTTAACTGGTTCGATATTGGTTACTCCAACATCAACTGAGATTAGTAAAGTACAATTCTTTGCTTTAGCATCATCAATGCTTCGCTTAGAAATACCATAACCGTCCTGAAATCTATCAGGTATGAAAAAATCAACAGTGCCTCCTAGTTCTCTTAGAAACTGGAGTAAAGATGCTGTGCTCGATGTTCCATCCACGTCATAGTCGCCGTGTATCCAAATACCTTCACCATTTTCAACAGCTTTCATAATTCTATCAGATGCTTTGTCCATATCCAACATCAAAAATGGATCATGTATATCATCTAAACTAGGCTGAAAGAATTTTTCGGCTTCGG
Source organism: Candidatus Kapaibacterium sp. (assembly GCA_026390675.1). Lineage (GTDB taxonomy): Bacteria > Bacteroidota > Ignavibacteria > Kapaibacteriales > UBA2268 > JAPLFM01. The sequence goes on from JAPLFM010000312.1 coordinate 7,975, forward strand.
GTTTTGTAAGAACACCTCTAACTGCCAATACTTTTGCTAAAGTCTTGGGAATTTTGAGGGATTCTGCTAAGTTGTGGATCGTATCTTCATCTGCATATTCTCGAAAAGTCCAACGATAATTCAAAAATTAACCTAAAACAATTTATATTTTGAACAAAAATACGACTAAATTTCTAAATAACAAAGAAAAAGTGTGTAAATATTTACACACTTTTAAAATATTTTGCTAAAATTGTTAATTTGTTAGTAAAATGTTTGTATTTTCAAAAATAAATGTGGAAAAACTTGTAACATTTTTTAATTTTGACAACAAGGTTTTTATTTCACTTGAATAAAAGTAATTTTGAAAGCAATGATTTAGCGTTTTTTAGTTAATCTTTTTTCTGTCATTCCTGCGAATGCATGAATCTAATTTTTTTTAAGCAACATTACTAAAGAGACCATATCTCAACCTTCTCCTTACTAAGGAGAAGGAGTAAAACCAATTGACTAAAGTTGAATTTTCTCATATATAACATTTTTTACATCCAGCTGAAGCTGGACGCTTTTCATAATGAATTGTGAAGTGCTACCCAAAATTAAGGCATTTGTTTTTAGAGAAACATTGCCAAAAAGACCTTATCCCAACCTTCTCAATTCTCAAAATCATGAGAAGAGAAAAAACAAATTAATGCTAATTAGACGCTTTATATGTGTGAATATTGCGTATTATTCCTTTAAAAATTTCCACTCTTTGTTGCCTATTTTGAGAAAGTAAAATCCTTTTATCAAATTGGAAACATCAATTGTTTCTTTAAGTTCTGTTTCTAATATTTTTCGACCATTCATATCAAGTATTTGAATAAGCTCACTATCCTTAAATTCATTGATTTTGAGATGTAGTTTATCCTTTACTGGATTTGGAGAAAAAGGTGGATTATTATTTGAAATAACTTGATTATCATCTATTGAAGTTATTGACTTTTCAACTCTTATTTTTAAAGCATAAATAGTGTTTGCTTGAGATTTTAGATATATGATGTCTTTGTCAAAGGGATCTAAAACAAATGAATTAACACTAATATTTTCTAAAACTCTCTGAGTCTCCATTGTAAGAAGATCTAAAATATAAAATTTTGACCCATCATCCTTTATAAATAATTTTGAATCATCATTTGAAAATCTTGTTGCATGAGAAATTGTTGGAAATAAATTAGATGTTTGATCTAAAACACTTAAGTATTTCAAGCTAAAAATATCAATTCCATTATTAATATTTTGATATGCTAAATATAAGTTATCACTTGACATTGAAAGAGAACGAAATGGATTAAAGTTATCAAATGATCGGAAATATAAATTCGTATAGTTTGAATCTGAAATAATTAATTTGTTTGAAGCAGTACCATAGGCTAATAATAATGACTGGGCACCTTTAATATAATATTTTTTATAATTTGATTGAAAAAATTTAATTATATAATCTGAAGAAATATCATCTTTGACTGATAAAATTGTATTTATTTTAGTCTTCTTTTTTGTATCATATATTCTAGCTGCATCTGAAGCTGTTGTAGTTAAAACATTTATATTAGGATTATAATTCATATAAGTAATATTACTTGAATTATTATCAATATATTTCGATTCTAAAGTTTTAAAATCATACATTCTTAACAAATTATTTGCACCTATTATTTCATTTGAATCTTTTGTAAATGTAATACCTGAATATACCTCACTATGAACTCTATTTAATTCAATTACTCCTGTTTTAGAATTTATAGAAGTTAAATAATTTATTTGTTTGTCTTTTTTTGTAAATAATGATAGAACTAAATTGCTTTCATTTGGGTTATATTCAAAACAGCTTATTGTAGGAATACTTCCAAAATCTTTATAATTAATAAAATCATCTTGAGTAATTTTCCACAATGTATCTAAAACATATTTTGATTTTATTTCTGGATGCGCTGTAATATTAATAAATTTATCTTTGGTATAAGTGCTTGAGTTTATTCCATCAGTTACAGTCAATTTAACTGTGAAATCTCCTGCTTTTTTGTATGTATGTCTAGGATTTGAAAATGTGCTTGAATCTCCATCACCAAAAGACCATTTGTAACCATTAATTTCACCAGTTGAAGTATTTGAAAATTGAACTCTAAATGGTGCTTCACCTATATTATTTGAAGTTTCAAAACTTGCTTGTAGAGGCATTACTACTTTTATATAACTTTTTCGAGTAAGAGTATCAAAGTATTTACCATCAGATACTATTAGTGTTACACTAAATACACCATCTTTAGAATAGATATGTGATGGGATTGGAACATTACTAGAATCACCATCTCCAAAAT
>JAPLFM010000109.1 GCA_026390675.1 Candidatus Kapaibacterium sp.
CAAGCAGGACAAAATGTTTCCTAGCCTTACAGCTGAAATAGACTGTTTTGAGAAGATTCCATCCTGCTCCTTTTAATATAACAAAATCTTTCACAGAGATGACTCTAGTGATTATAAAAGAGTGCAAAAAAGGATTTATTTGTATTTATTATCAATGGCTTAGAGATATCTTAAATCAACTAATTAATACACCCACATAAATGTGGGAAAAATTTCTTTTGCTCTTAGACTAAGTTTTACTTGGATTTTAACATAAAAGGATAGGATGAGGTCTCTTAGCAAAGTTGTTAAAAAAATAAATGTTGTAATTTTGGGGAGCACTTCAAAAAAAAAGGAGATTAAAAAACCTCCTTTTAATTAAAATTTCAAAACTAATGTGATTTGCCGGGTGCATTTAATGAAGTAAATATTTCAATTAATTCATCTATTGTTTTTACTCCAATGTCGCCTTTTGTATGCTCTCTTACTGATGCAGTACCAGCTTCAGCTTCTTTTCCACCAAGCACCAAAGCAAAAGGTACTTTCTTTTGTTCAGATTCGGCAATCTTTCTATTCACTCTTTCGCTTCTATCATCAAGGTTTGTTCTAAATCCCAAATCTTTAAATTTAGATTCAAGAGTTTTTGCATATTCAAATTGACCTTCACCAATTGGTAAAATACTAATTTGAACTGGAGCAATCCAAAATGGGAAATTACCTTCGTAATGCTCAATCAAAATAGAAATAAATCTGAATCTTTCAGGCATAACATAATCAACTTGAACTGTACCTAATTGCCATTTTCTACCAATTGCATCTTTAACTATAAAATCAAATTTAGGTCCGTAAAAAGCAGCTTCACCAATTCCAATAAAATAATCAAGCTTCATCATATCAGCAACTTCTTGAATTTCTTTTTCAGCTAAATCCCAAACTTCACTTGAGCCAGCATATTTCTCTGGATTGGCTGGATCTCTAAAAGATAATCTTGTTTTGACAGGCATATCAAAAGTTCTAAAAACTAATTGAGTTAATTCAATTGCGTTAATTAACTCATCTTTTAATTGTTGGTGTGTACAATAAATATGAGCATCATCTTGAGTAAAGCCTCTTACACGTGAAAGACCACTTAATTCACCAGATTGTTCATAACGATAAACAGTGCCAAATTCAGCTAATCTCAAAGGTAAATCTTTGTAAGAACGTGGTTTTGAAGAAAAAATCTGATGGTGATGAGGACAATTCATTGGTTTCAATAGATATTCTTCATCTTCAACAGTTATAGGTGCAAATTGAGATTCTGAATAATATGGATAATGTCCACTTGTTTTATATAAATTCAAATTTCCAATATGAGGAGTAATAACTTCAACATAACCACGTTGAAGTAATTCTTTTTTAATGAAATCTTCTAATTTCCTTCTGATAATTGTTCCATTGGGAAGCCATACAGGTAACCCTCCGCCAATATTTGGAGTAATTAAAAAAAGTTCTAATTCACGACCTAATTTTCTATGGTCTCTTTTTTCAGCTTCTTCTTTTAGTTTAATGAATTCATCTAAAAGTGATTGCTTAGGGAAAGTAACTCCATAAATACGAGTCATCATTTGACGAGAAGAATCTCCTCTCCAATATGCTCCAGCTATACTTAATAGCTTCACCGATTTAATCATACCAGTGGAGGGAACATGAGTGCCACGACACAAATCTGTGAAATTGCCTTGTTGGTAAAAAGTAATCTCTTGATCTTTGAATCCTTCAAGAAGTTCAATTTTATATTGATCTCCTTTTTCTTTAAAGAAATCAACTGCTTCTTGCCAAGAAATTTCGATTCTATTATATGGATTGTTCGCTTTTGCTAATTCTTTCATTTTGCTTTCAATAGCAGGCAAATCTTCGTTAGCAAGTTTTACCCCATCAGGTAAATCTAAATCATAATAGTACCCATTTTCAATTGCTGGACCAATACCAAATTTTGTTCCGGGATATAATGATTCAATTGCTTCAGCCATTAAGTGAGCAGAGGAATGCCAAAATATTTGCTTACCTTCTTCTTGCTCAAAAGTAACAATTTTAATTTCAGCATCATTATTAATAGCTCGAGACAAATCAAAAGGCACTTCATTTACAAAGATGCCAATCGCAACTCTTGCTAATCCTTCTGAAATAGATTTAGTAATTTCCATTCCAGTAGTTCCTTCTGGATATTCTCTTACCGATTTATCTGGAAATGTCATTTTCATTATTATCCTTTTAATTTACTTTTGCACAATTACAAATATAAGAAATGCAAAAATAATTATTGCATAAAGAAAATATTTATATTTAATTTACAATAAATATTCGTTAATTGTGTTTTTTCATTTTATTCTAACTCATATTTGGTAAAACAAATGAAAAAGTTTCTTTTAAATACCTTTGTTATTGCATTACTTAGTATAAAGCTAATCGCTCAAGATGAGAAATTGGACGATTTACCTTTTACTGACGAACCTCTTAAAGAAGAAAAATCTAGTTATTTTGTACTAGGTGGTGGTGTATCAGGCACTTTACTTTTTAATAATGTTGATAATATCAATACTATGTTAAAGACAAGTGGCTATCCAGAGATAACTTCGCCATTATTTGCTCTTGGTGGTCAAGGCATTACTGGTTTACCTTGGGTTCCAAATTTAAGAGTGGGTATCTCTGGAATGGGTGGTATAAAAACAACTTCTAATTCAAAAGCAGATACTAGCTCAAATTATCAATTCTCATCATTAGGATTATCATTAGGTTATGGTTTTATAGTTACAAAAGGTTTAGCGATTGTTCCTGAGGTTTCAATTAGTTCAGCTGGAGTTGTTATAGAAAGATACTATACTTCAGGTAACACCACTTTTGAAACAATTGGAAATGTTAAATCAGGATTAAGTAAATTAACTAATAGTTTTATAAATTTACAACCTCAATTAAATATTGAGTGGGCTACAACTAATTTTTTAATGTTGAGAGTTGCAGTTGGATACAATTACCAATTAAGTTCAGATTGGAAATTAAACTATCAAACTGCAGTATCAAATGTTCCTGATGGATTTAAAGTAAGTAATATGTATGCACAAATTGGTGTTTTCTTAGGATTGTTCAACTATTAATTGGATATTTTCTAAATAATTGTTATATTTGTAGCTACATTTTTAATACAAACATTAATTGTTTTATTAAAAGGGCCTTTAGCTCAGTTGGTTAGAGCGTCGGACTCATAATCCGCAGGTCGTTGGTTCAAGCCCATCAAGGCCCACATAATTAAAAAGTCCAATAAGTTTTTATTGGACTTTTTTGTTTTAAATATTAAAATTAGCTTTAACTTATCAATTTATACCAAAAGTACAACAAGATTAGGAATAACAAGAAATATTTCGTATATTTGTAATAGAATTATTTACAAATCAGAAAGAGTTTTCTATGCGAACATTAAAAGTATTGGATTTTTATTCAACAAACGAATTACGTAA
>JAPLFM010000263.1 GCA_026390675.1 Candidatus Kapaibacterium sp.
TAGCTTCACCTAACTTATATAAAGTTAGTATTAATGTTATAAACCCTGTAGAAAATGCTTTTTATTCAATAAGTGTAGTTGATTTTTGGGGTAATTCAAAAACAATGACTGATACAATATATGGATTTTCTCTTGCTTATGAACTTTTTAACTCAGATTCTACTAATATTATAAATTTCAAAGATAAAGTTATTGGAGGAGTATATTGTGATAGTATTAAATTAACTAATTTAAGTAATTCAGATTTAAAGTTAGATAGTGCTAAAATGCTCCACAACATTGAGTTTTCTGTACCACAATCTCAGTTTCCTTTATTTATTAAGAGTAAGGAAAGCATTATACTAGATGTTTGCTACCACCCCACTAGATATGTTAAAAACAAAGTAAATACAGACTCATTGATTTTGGAATTAAATTGTAGATCTAGGGTTATTAAAATGCAAGGTAAAACGTTAGAATTTACCATGGAAAGTACTAACAAATGTGGACAAATTTCTAAAATTTCAAGCAGTTATGTACCAAATAGTTTTGGATTTAATTCACTTTCTCCTAATCCTTCAAGTGGAATTATAAATATTAATTTTGAATCAAATAGATCTGAAAATTTAACTTTTGAAATTTACGATGTTTTAGGTAATAATAAGCTTAATAGCAATATTAAAGTTAATGAAAGTGGTGTATTCGAAGTAGAAATTGATGCATCTGAACTAAAGAATGGTACTTACTACTGTTTACTAAATAATGGTAAACAATGTTTAATTCAGAAGTTAATAATAAGCAAATAATCTATAATATTTTTTGAAATGCTTTAAATACAGTATCTGGTTTAATTGAGCTAATCTCTTTTTCTGTTATTAAATTAATTGATTTTGTTTTATATGGTGTCCAAGGTGCTGGTGCATCTTTTTCTTTAGAAAATATACCAATGCACTTTATATCAAAAGCTGAAGCAAAATGAATTACAGATGTATCGGGTGTTATTATTATATCGCAGGTAAGTAACATAGCAGCAAAGTTGTTAATGTTTTTAGTTTTAGGAGATAATACTCCAAATTTTGTTTCTGTTTTTATTTCTTTGGCTATTTTTACATATTCTCCAAAAGCAAACAAAATAATTTCACATTCTTGATAATTATCTCTTATAAGATTGATTAATTCAATATTGTTTTGTTTACCCCAATATTTTGATTTGTTTGATCCAGATAGGTTTAAACCTATTCTGAACTTTGTTTTTACACCAAGGTTTTCCAATGCAAATTGAACATTTTCTTTTAAAAGCTTATACTCTAGTTTCGGAGATAACAAGCTAGGATCAACCCCAAAAGGAAGAAGTAAATTAAGATTCCTTTCAACAATATGAACAATATTTTTATCAGGTAAAGGAACAATATGACTATAAATATTTGAATTTTCTTTATTAAATCCTAAAGAATAATTTTTGGCTAAAATTTGAATTAAGTAGGTTGATGTTTTAGATTCATTATCTAATAAATCAATTATTAAATCATATTTTTCTTTTTTCAAATTATAGATTAAACTAGTTATTTTTAATAAGTTTTTTGAGTAACAAAAGCAAGTATTTACATAATCTTCAATGCATAGTTTTGCTCCATAATTTTTATCACTTAATAAAATATCAATAGTAGCTTCGGGCATTACTTTTCGTAATTCTTTTATATAAGGAACACTAATTATTAAGTCACCTAATCTATCTTGTCTTAAAATCAAAATCTTTATTTTAGGATTTTGATTGAAAATATTTTCACTATTGCTTATTAATTGAGGCATTTGATACTTTATAGATTGTATAATATTTATCTTTCCAAGTTTGAATAGTATTTAAGCTGTATTCTTTTGCTATGTTTTGTTTGTTTTGCAAATCATTATCTATAATTACTAAAAAGTTTAAATCTGTGATTTTATTCATTGGAATACTATCTGATTTAATTTCATTAAGTCTATTTCCAATATTAATAAATTCAAAATTTTCTCCAAAATAATAATTTAGTTGCGGATTGAGTACATAAGAAGTTCTTTTATCTGAGTAATAATAATAAACCTTTTTAATTTGTTCTTTTTTAACAAGAGAACTTACTTTTCTTAAATTTGATTTTTGCAATTCTATAGGTTCGTCTAATACAAATTTAATAATAAAAAAAATAAAAACAAATAATCCAAATACTCGAGGTTTGTTTTTAAAAGAAATTAATAAATATGAAAACAATATAGTGGTTAAAATTAAAACATAGTTTGGGTTACATATATAATTTGAAAAGCTCAATGATTTAATTGATATTCTTAAATCATTTGAAATTGACCAAAAAAAACAAATTGGTAAAATATAAAGGACAAAATTACTAACTTTCTTTTGACTTATTACATCTTCAATTATTAGTCCAACCATTATAGCAATCATTGGAAAAACTGGTAGTAAATAAGTTGGAAGTTTTGTTTTTGAAATTGTAATTATAATAATTTCCACAAAAAAAACTGAAAATGCCAAAAGAAATAATTTATTAGTTTTAAGTTTGTTAAAATATATAATTATAAGAGGTAAACTATAAGTTCCATAAACTAAAAGTTGATTAAAATAAAAGGCATAAGATAGTTGTTTGCCATTATTTTCAATTGCATTAGACATTCGAGCTTTAATGTGATAAAAAAAATAAAAGTCAATAAATTGAATGTTGTATTTATTAAACATATTAATAAACCAAGGTGCAAAAAGAATAAGTCCTATAAATACAATCATTACAAGATTTTTAATGTGGGTTTTAAATTCAACATTATTCCTATTTACAAAATAATTCAAAATTGAGAATGTAAATAAACCAAGTGGTAAAAACAACCCAACAATTATTTTACAATAAAGAGCTAAACCAAATACAATTCCAGTAAAAACAACATATTTGTTCTCATTAGAATTGAGATAATTTGAATAGTAATATACTCCTAGAGTTATAAAAAAGATATATGCAATATCAAGTTGTCCAGATCTACTAAATAAATAAAAGTAATAAAAGCTAGATAATATTATTGAAGAAAAAAAACCGATTAATCTTTTTGAAGGAATATAGAAAACTAACAAAATTGTAAATATAGAAAGAAGAGCTGTGGGTAATCTATGTGCAAATGGTTTATCTCCAATTGATTTTACAGATATAGCATTAAGCCAAATTAAAAGCGGTGGGTGTGCTGAAGAATATAATCCACCAAGTGCATCATCTGTTTGGTCAATCCATCTATTATGGTCAACAATACTAAGAGTTCTAACAGCATATAGCGATTCGTCCCAAGTTTGCATATCTTCAAAGTTGAGATTCAGTAATCTTAAACTAGAAACGAAGATTACAAGCAGTAATAGATAAGAATTATACTTACCAGATTCAATATTTTGAATTAAAATTTTCACTTAGACCTAATTTTTTTTTGAATTTATAAAAATTTGTATTTAAAAGAAAGAAAAATTGCTTTAAGTTTGAATATAATGATTTTGTAAATTTGAAAGTAGTTTAGAAAAATGAAAAAAGTAATAAAAAGAATAGCTCTTTTAACTAGTGGTGGAGATGCCCCTGGAATGAATGCTCATATAAGAGCTGTGGTAAGAACATGTATTGCAAGAGGAGTGCAGTGCTATGGTGTTATGGGTGGATATCAGGGAATGATTGAAGGAAAGCTTTTTGAAATGGACAGAAGAAAAACAATTAATATTATAGCTCAAGGTGGAACAATTCTAAAAACTAGTCGTTCCGAAGAATTTATGACAGTTGAAGGAAGAGCTAAAGCTGCAATGGTTTTAAAAGAGTTTGAAATTGATGGTGTAATTGCTTGTGGAGGAGATGGGACTTTTCACGGTGCACATCAACTTCATGTGGAACATGGCACTCAAATAGTCGGCACACCTGGTACAATAGATAATGATTTGTTTGGAACTTATTATACAATTGGCTATGATACTGCCTTAAATACTGCTGCAGAGGCTATTGATAGAATAAGAGATACTGCTGATTCTCATGGCAGAGTATTTATTGTTGAAGTTATGGGTAGGCATGCTGGACATATTGCAATGGAAGTTGGAATATCTTGTGGTGCCGAATATATATCTGTTCCTGAAGCAGTTTCAGATATTGATATTATAAATGACAAAATTATTTCCCTTGGCAGAAATACCAGAGTTATTATTATTATCGGTGAAGGTGGAGAATTAGGTGGTGCCCCAGAACTTGCTAAAAGATTAAACGAAGCATTTGGTATAGATGCAAAGTTTACAGTATTAGGGCATATTCAACGTGGAGGAAGTCCATCTGTGAAAGATAGAGTACTTGCTAGTCACTTGGGTGTAGCTGCTGTTGATGCAATTATTGCTGGCAAAACTGATGTAATGGTTGGAAGAGTTTATCACGAAATTAATTATACTCCTTTGGTTGCAACTTGGAGCAATAAAAAAGCTATCCAAGATTTTATGTTTGAAGTTTCCGATATTTTAGCTTAATATGAAAAATGTTGCCCTTTTTGAAAGTATTCGCAAACCTGAAGCTTTAGAGTATTTAAAATTATCTGCTAAGTTGCTTAATTCTTTAGGTTGTTCGGTTATAATTGATCCAAAAGTAACTATTGATTTAGATATCAATGAATTTGGATTTATTAATTCATTACCCACTGAAGAGTTTGGGAAAATTGCAGATTTAGTAATCTCTTTTGGTGGCGATGGAACAATGCTTTCTGCTGCTAGACAGCTTATTGATTCTCAAGTACCAATAATGGGTGTCAATGTAGGCCGTCTTGGTTTTTTGGCTGAGTATTCAGTTGAAGATTTAGAAAGTACAATAAAAGATTATGTAAATGGAAATTATAGATTAGTTGAAAGATCTGTTATTGAAACTTATATAAATGATGAAAGAGTTTTTGCTCTTAATGATATTGTATTAGAGAAAAAAGGCTCATCAAAACTAATTACTGTAAAAGCCTACTCTAATGGGAATCATATTGGTGATTATAGAGCAGATGGGTTAATCGTTTGCACTCCTACTGGTTCAACTGCATATTCACTATCTTGTGGTGGACCAATATTATCGCCTTCAACTCAAGTACTTTGCTTGACTCCAATATCACCTCATACTTTAACTTTAAGACCACTTGTTCTTCCAGACACTATAGAACTAACGTTGATAGTTAATTCTTCAACAGGTATGGTTAACTTTGTCTGTGATGGACAAGTTGAATATACAATTGCAGATGGTACAAGTATAACTATAAAAAAATCAGAGTCAAGAATAAAATTAATTAAACCTCTTGGTAGTTCATATTATGATTTGCTAAAAGCTAAGCTATTATGGGCAACTGATGGAAGTAAAAAATAATTAATTGGAAATGAATTTATTTTTTTTCTTTTTTTGTCATACTGAACAAATTGAAGTATCCAGCTTTTGTTTTTCAAAAAATATCCAATTAAGAACCCCACCTCAATCCTGCCCCAAGGGGAGGAAGTAACCAACATCAAAGTCAGTTTTGGAAAAATTTTCCAATTCCGTTTTTCAAAGTGCGTTTTTTGTTAAATTTAGTCGATATTTTTTTCTGTCATTCCTGCGACGGCAGGAATCCAATTCTTTGTTTTTATTTTTTTTGTCATACTAAACAAAGTGAAGTATCCAGTTTTTGTTTTTCAAAAAATATCCAATTAAGAACCCCACCTCATTCCTCCCCATTTTTCCTATGTTTCTTAGAAACTTAGGAAAGGGGAGGAGGTAACCAAAACCAAAGTCATTTTTGGAAAAATTTTCCAAATAAGTTTTTCAAAGTGCGTTTTTTGTCAAATAACAGCAACAATTAATTTAAATTAATTTAATATTCCAAATTGTTTGATTAAATTCTTTGCAGTATTTTGCAGTAAATATCGTATTTTTACAATTTAAAATCTATTTTTTCAAATGCAAA
>JAPLFM010000279.1 GCA_026390675.1 Candidatus Kapaibacterium sp.
TAAAACGAAAATATGGGAAATGAAATTAACTCAATGGAATCCATTTTAAAACGGTTTGCAAAATAATTATGAATTATGAAGTATGAATTATATGAATTATGAGTTATGAATTATGAATTATGAGTTATGAATTATGTCTGAACTATGATTTTGAATGATTAATATGATTAACTTCTGTGATTAATTAATATGTGGAATTTGTTTAATCTAAATAATCAATGATTTAGAACTCCAGAGGAGTTCAATGTTTGTAGTAAATTGATTCTTTTTTTTTATTTCTTTTTAGCTCTGAAAGAGCTTATAGGTCGCACCTATGGAGCTTGTTTAATATGGTTATTATGTTTTCTACAAACAGTACGTTCCTAGGGAACTTTGAGAACAGAATTAATGGAAGTTAAAAATAAAATATTGTTGGAAGTGTTGAGCTTTGTTGAAAATACGATATTAGGACCTCACCCCACCACTCAAAATCAGGTACAGCCTGTTTGAGAAGGGAATTTTAGGAATTTGTGCTTTTTTTAAACTCTATCTCACCATCATAGCTCTAATATTATATGTATTAGAAACTTTATTCAGCTTTTATAAAAATAAATGTTTTGTTTTCTATTCTTAAAATATAAGTTCCATTCGCTAAAAATGATATATCTATTTTATTGTTTAAATATCTTTGAATTTTTACAATTTCACCTAAATAATTAAAAATTTGATAATCTGAATTATCAATTATTCCATTTAAATTATTTATGTAAAAATAATCACCAGTAACTAATAGTTTTGAAGTACTTAAGTCATATTTTGAATTATTTTCATCGGTTGCAACATCAAGTAAATTTGGGTTTGTATAAGTGAAATAAGTATAATTAAAATTGTCTTTGAAAGGAATATAAAGTATATCATTATTTAATGTAAAAGTATTAAAATTACCATATAAACCATTTGTTTTTGTAACTGAGCAAATTGAATCTTTAAAAATACTTATTTGATTCCAACTTGTTCCATAATTATTGCTAATGTAATAAAAACCAAATAAAGAACTTAATATTCTTGTTCTTCCATTATTTGCAAATCTAAAATCTGAAGAAAATTGCAAACCTTGGAACTTTGTCATAACTTGGTATGTTTTAAAATCTAGGATTGGAGTCCAAGATATTCCACCATCATTTGTAATAAATACTTTAGAATAAATTCTTAAATTGCTATCAGCGTAATCACCACTATAATATCCAATCTTACTATCAATAAAAAACAAACCACCAACTTTCTTTACAGGTGTTGTAACTTTTTTAAATGTTTTAGCACCATCTGAAGTAAAATATAAACGGTAATCTATTTTACTTGAGTCTATATTATATTTATCTTTAGCAAATAACAAATAAATTGAATCTTTTGTAACAGGATAAGCATGTATAAAATAGTAATCTGGTATATCAATAGGATGAGATAGTTCAATATTATATTTATATAAGAAAGTGCTATTATACCAATATAAATGATTATTGCCAATTACTACCCAACTATTATCTTTAAAAAAAAGATCAGTTGCATAATAATCATCACTTAAAAATATTTGTTGTTTGTCATTTAAATCAAACATATTTATTTTAAGAATATAAGCAGTGTTTAAATTAAATTGTTTGAAATTTGAGTCTAAAACTATTAAATTGCCTATACCACCACATAGTAGATATACATAATCTCCTTTTATTTTATAGCTTGTTATTTCTCTTGTTGTATATGAATTTTTATATGGATCTCTTGAATTAGGTTCATAAATACGCTTATTTGAGTCATTTAATATTGATAACCATTTATTGTCTCTATTGACCAAAATCGTATTATAAGTAGTTATATCAGTTCCTATTTTATAAGAACCAATAACTAATTGTTCATTTTTAGGTGTAAAATCAATATAATTAATACAAATAGTTTCGCTATCAACAGAAATATTGCCATTACTTAATTTATAATGTAAAACTAAGGTGCTATCGTGATATAAAATAGCACCTTTTGTAAGACATGTATCAATTGAACTTTGAGCATTATTAATAATTATTAAAAAACAAATAAGCAGTTTTAATTTTATATAATTCATTGAATTACCTTATTTAAGAAACTTACCTGTCAAAATTTTGTTGTTTTCAAGTTCTAATCTATAAAAATAAACAAAATTTGTGTTTTGGGAACTAATTTTGATTATATAAGGAGAATTGTTTTTCAAATCAATTTCTGTATTAGTCAAACTAACTCCATTTATATCTGAAATAATTAATTTTGCTTTACCAATGTAATTTAAAGAAATATTCAAATATGAATCCATAGAATTAGAAACTAAATAAATACTTTCATTAAAATCACTTTTTTGATCATTTTGAAATAAGCTTTTTTTATAATAAGTATCACTACAAGTGCTAAAGCAGCCTTGTGGACAATCATCATCTAACGGACTCCATGTCCCTTTTACTACCCAATTACCATTTCCATCTTTTATTATAGTCTTTTTACAACAATCAGTTGTTCCTTGACAAGGATTTCCTACATCAACATTATTACCTACTACATTATTCTTTGCAAAAGTCCAACATTTAGCTGAAACTAAAGAAACGGCATAGGGACACTGAGCTTTCAAATTTCCTTTATCAAGCAATAATTCCATACAATGATTAAACCCAAATAATTCATTAGAAAATATTATTCATATTTAACAGGTAATGTAAA
>JAPLFM010000074.1 GCA_026390675.1 Candidatus Kapaibacterium sp.
AACAGTAATTGTTTTGCTATTAATTAAAACAATATCAGATTGTTTTAATGGAGCATTTGCAGCAGCAGCACCATTGAAACTAGTTTTAGACCAAGAATTTGGATCATTATAATTTCCATTTGCTCTACTATAATAAGTAGCGATAGCAGCTGATGCCTCACCAGCAGTCCAATCACCATTAACAGAATTTAAGCCATCCATGACAATAGTTCTTGTGTTTGGATTTACTTCTGAACCAAATGTACCTGGCCCAACTCTCCAAAAACCTTGCACATCTGGATACTGAGGATAATACCATAATGGTTTATAAGAGGCGTCACTTGTGATTCCAACATCCGAAGCTTCATAGGTGAAATTCAAACTCATCCCTTCAGTTGCTTCTGTAATATTTTGGGGAGTTATCTTCCAATACTTTTTTAAAGATGTACCTGCACTTTCTACTGCAGGATGTTCTCCACTAACTGCTTGAACTGAAACTTTTGCATTAGCTTGAAATACATTATTATTATTAATAAATTTTATAATTGCTTCGGAATATACTCTATTTGGTGTTCCTGGTGTTCCTATTGGTAATAGATTACTAACAATTGTATTTCCTTGTGAATACTCTTGAATTACCTTACCACCAGTTAATCCTAATGATTGATGAATACATCTATTTCCAGAAAATGATTGTATAGTTCCAAGAGTTGTATAAAAAAGAACTGACGGACCTAAAGTAACATCATAAGTTTTTACATCTATAACAGCATCATTCAAAAACCTCACATAGCCAGTCATTTTAATTGGCTGTGAAAGTATAATATCATTAGCAGTTTTTGAAATATATATTATTAAATGTAGTTGAAGTTGAACCACTTATATATTGAGTGTTGCCATCAATAAAACTAAATGTTCCACTACCAGTAGTAAATCCAGTGAGTGATGAAGTTGTATTGTTGATTAAGTCACCACCTAAATAAATATCTAGATTATTTGAATTAATTCCTCTTTTTAATAAAGTCATAGTACCTGAAACTGTAGCACTATTTCCAACCAAATCTAATTTAGGATTTCTACTTCCATTATCATCAACCATTAATAAGTTAAATATTTTTTGTTTAGAATTGATATTAAAAGCACTTTCTACATCAGAATTTAAATTAGGTTGAAAAAATAAATTTCCACCAGTAACTGTTCCCGAATTAGCAAAAACATAATAATCACCCAATGAGAAAGCACTACTATTTTGATTTATATAGATAGATCCATTTGTCCAACTAAAAGTTGAGCTGGAATTACCAATATCAAAAACACCTCTATTTGAGATAGATGTTCTACCGATACCAACATTTATAGTTCCAGAATTCAAACTAAAATTTACTGAAGCACCATTGTCGGAACTGACTCTAGACAATGCTCTTTGTATATTTACTTTAGCACCATCAATATTAATTCTAGAGCCACTTTCATAAAATAATGATGAATTATCGCTTGTATTTCCAACATTAAAAGTACCACTTGAAAGACTTAAAATTCCACTTAATTCAATATTAGCATTTTGAGGTAATACATTTACATTTGGATTTAAAATAGACAACCCACCAGTTGAAGGTATAGTTGTAACTCCACCAGATGCAGATAAAAGTGTGTTATTTAAAGTGTAATTACCTTCAAATGATGCAAGCCCACCACTAATAGTTAAAAAACTACTTGTAGCAGAAAATGCTGATAAAAATGATACTGTGCTACTATTATTACTCTTAATAAGTCCTACTAGATACAAATCATTTAATACAGGGCTACCACTAAAACTTACTGAACTATTCCCATTGAAATTCAAAATAGCAAGCCCACCAGAATTATTCAAATCCAAAGTACCATTATTAGTTAAGTTTCCACTTAAATTAATAGTATGAGTTTTTGACCCTGTTGATATCTAAATTTCCTTTTATATCTAATTGTAGAGCTATAGTATTATCTAAATTAATTTGCCCTTGGTTTAATTGTAATCCACCAACAAAATAAACTCCTTTAAACAAAGTTGCAATTACACCAGAATTTGATTTATTTAATTGAAATTCATTAAAAGTAAGTGATGATGTACCAGAGATTAAAGAGTTTGTATTCCCATAAGAATTAAACAAACCTATTCCTTGACCATAATAACCATTATTTGTAAAATCTTGTCTTACAGAAAGTGTACTACTACCAATTTGAGTAATTGAAGATGAAGTTCCAATATCTACGTTGCCACCAACAAACATATTAATGCCACTACCAATTTTAACTTCCAAACCACGAACTACTAAAATATCGCCAGCAAATGAATTACTAACTAAACAAAACAACAAAAGCGAATACAATAATATTGTTTTCGCAAAAGAAGTTTTGATTGTATTTAGTTTCGTTTTGTTTATCAATCTTTTGTTCTTGTTTTTAATATGATTTTTTAGAATCAACATCCATCTTTTTTTAAATAATTTAATTCCAAAAGTACTATCGTAATTTTTCTATATATACACGAGTATAGTATTCTTTAACCACATTTGAAGCTTTACCTTTTCCATCTGATGCTCTACTTGTAGTGCATCGATGTTGAATTACAAAATCCTTTGTTCCTGAAATTGTAAGAACTCCTTCTATATTACTAGAAGTATTAACATCATCTGCTGATCCCGAATAAGCTGAGGAACCAATTAAATCATCAGAATTATCAGTCTTGTTAAAAAGTTTGATTTGATGGCCATTTACTTTGTAAGCAATTGCAAAAGCTAATATTTTATAAGTGCCAGCTGTAAGTGTAAAAGTTGATCCGCTTAATGAAATTGAGCTTCCATATAAAGATTGTGTATTATTAAGGGTTCTTTCAGTCCAACCACCACTAAAAAAACTACCTGCATCAACACCAACATTTTGCTCTTCTTGAAAAATTGCATATTCCTTTGAAAGCATTGATTTGTTTCCACTTTCATCTGTAAAATAAAGCTTAGCATCAGTAGTATTAACGTAAATTTTACCAAATAACGAAGTATTACTAGGTGCAGTCATCTTTTTCAAAGATAATGCACCGTCCATAGTCAAAACTTCATTTGCTGCTATAGAGCCTAATGCAACTTTACCTGAATTATCAATTAGCATATAAGTAGAAGAATTATTTGTTACAGCTAATGAATTACCAGTTGAAGTATTATTTATAAATAGTCCGCCACCAGCAGCCGAGTTACTAATTCTTAAAGTGTAATCACTTGTATTAGTTCCTACCAAATTCACCGCACCACTTCCTACTGTAATAGACTTTCCATTCCCAGATCCTCCGGCATTATATGCTTGCTCCAAAGTAATAGTTGCACTTCCAGTCGAATAAGTTGTACTACCAGCATAAGTCAAACGACCTTTCGAATCTACTGCAATAATTGGAATTTGAGTAATACTTCCAAAAGTACCAGAACTAACACCAGTATTCACTAATGAAAAAGAACCTGAATTATTTAAAGTTGCATCACCTGTTAAAGCTACTCCTGTAGCAACATTAGAAGCATTTCCTACATATATATTAGTTGAATTCAAAGTTGGTGATAGTGAGGCAAATGTAGTTGAACCAGCATAAGTAACTCTTCCTTTTGTATCTACTGCCAGAATTGGAATTTGAGAAACGCTTCCATAAGTACCCGAAGAAACACCAGTAACAGTTAATGATATTGCACCTAAATTGCTTAAAGTTACGTCTCCAGAAACTGCTACTGCAGTTGCCACATTTGAACCATTACCAACATAAATACTCGCATTAGTTAGGTTTGAAGAAATTGAGCTAAATGTAGTTGAACCAGCGTAAGTTAATCTTCCTTTAGTATCTACTGCTATAATTGGAATTAATGAATTGCTACCAAAAGTACCTGACGATATTCCAGTATTTGCTAAAGTAATAGTTCCTGAACTTACTGTTGCATCACCTACTAAAGCAGTATTTAAAAGTGTTACCCATGAATGTACACCATCTGCACCTGAATTATAATTATATTCATTTGTAGTTGTATTAAAAACTATCAAAGCATTTGCTGGTGATGCTATTGCATCTCTTTGAGTAGTTGACATCCTTGGAGGTAGGAATCCTTTAGGAACTGACAGTCCATCTATTCCTAAATGCAGCACTGCTGAACTATTTCCAGTTGCAGTTCCAATTACAACTTGTTCAGTTTGAGCAAACACAATGCTATTTAAACTTATTAATATTAAAAACAATATGCTTCTAAAATTCATCAATATTTCTGCTTTATATATATTTTTCATCATAAAAGAATTAAGTGAGTCAAAAAGGAATACACTTCTCTAATACAAATTTACATATTTTTACAAAATAAATTATCAGTAATTATACTTAATGTTCATAATTACCATAAAAAACATTGAGTTCGTTAAGTTATTTAAAGTTTTAATAACTATTTTTATTAATTAATAGTAATAGTTTGTTAATCAATATGCTTATTTGTTTGGAAATTATCTTTATTTATTATAGAATATCTTGCTAATCCAGCTGCGTTTTTTATACCTAATTTTTGCATTAAATTATATCTATGTGATTCGACAGTTCTTACACTTAGAAATAACTTATCAGCTATTTCTGCACTAGTTTTACCATTCGAAACCAAATTAAGTATTTCTTGTTCTCTTTTAGTTATAATTATAGGAGTACTTTCATAGCTATCTTCTGGAATATATTTCTTTTGTGTTAATTTAATAATTGACTTGCTAAATACTCTATCACCTTTCATAACATTATGAATTGATTCTATTAACTCCTTTGCTCCTACATCTTTAGAAAGATAGCCATCTGCACCTGCGGACAATGCTTTGTCTAAGTGAAATGAATCTTCATAAGCTGTAAGCATAATAACACACATAAAATTATATTTTTCTTTAATTTCTAAAGTTGCTTCTATTCCATTTTGAATAGGCATCATAATATCAGTAAGAACAACATCCGGGTTGTGGTATTTTACCAAATCAACCAAATCTTTACCATTTGATGCTTCATCTAAAATTTTAATAGATTTATCCACACTGAGTAATCTTCTGATGCCAGCTCTTACTACTTCATGATCATCAGCCATTACAATTCTAATAGGATTTGTTTCGCTAAATTCTTCCATTATAACACCTTAGTCTTTGAAAAAGAATAAATAAAATTAAATTACTACAAATATTATACCATTTAATAAATGGAAATATCTTCCACTTCTTTCAACCATAAATCTTTTGAAGCATCACTTGGCATTCGCCAATCACCTCTTGGTGATAATGCTACAGATCCTATTTTAACACCATCTGGCATTAAGTTTCTTTTAAATTGATTATTAAAAAATCTAATAATAAATACTTTCAACCATTTCAATATTTCTAATTCTGAATAAACTCCCTTAAATGTAATAACACTTAAATAAAATACTTTCTTAGGAGTGAAAGAATGTCTTAATATATAATACAAAAAGAAATCATGAAGTATATAAGGACCAATCTTTTCTTCAGTTATTTGCAAATTTTGTCCATTGTCTAATGGTAATAACTCTGGACTTATCGGAGTGTTACAAACATCTTTTAAAATACTTCGTATCTCTAGGTCATCAGTGCTTTCTGAGTACCAATCCAAAAGTGGTTTAATTAATGTTTTTGGTACTCCTGAGTTTAAATTATACATACTTACTTGATCTGCGTTAAAAGTACACCAACCTAAAGCAAGTTCTGATAAATCTCCAGTCCCAATTACAATTCCACCTACTTGATTGGCAATGTCCATTAAAATTTGTGTTCGCTCTCGTGCTTGAGAATTCTCGTAAACAATACTATAATCCTCAGGGTTATGATCTATATCTTCAAAATGTTGAAGAACTGCTTGATTGATAGATATTTCTTTTGTTGTTACACCCAAAATTTCTGATAGATTCAAAGCATTTGATTTGGTTCTACCTGTTGAGCCAAATCCAGGCATATTTACAGCAAAAATATTTGTTATATCCAAACTCAATATTTCAAATGTATTAATTGCTACTAAAAGTGCTAAAGTTGAGTCTAACCCTCCTGAAACACCTAATACAACCTTTTCACAATTTGTATGTTTTAATCTTTTTGCTAAACCTAATGTTTGCAATGTAAAAACTTCACTGCAATCTTCATCTAATTGAACTTTACTAGAAGAAACAAAAGCGTTTTTATTGATTTTTCTTTTTAAATCAATTGCATCTGATTCTAAAAGTGATGTTGAACTAATTACATAATTATGTAGTCCCTCATTATAAATATTTCCAAAAGTCGAATTTTTCAATCTTTGATTTTTTATCAAATCAACATCAATATCAGATATTAACGTGATGTCATCTAACAATAAACGTTCGGATTCTTTCAATATTTTACCATTTTCAGCAATCAAACAATGGCCAGAATAAACAAAATCTGTTGTAGATTCATTTGCTCCTGATGAAGCATATAAATAAGCTGAAATCAAACGTGCTGACTGAGTTTTAACTAATTCTTTTCTGTACTGTGAATGGCCTAAATATTCGGCACTACCCGACAAATTAAAAATGATCTCAGCACCAGCCAAAGCCAAATTACTACTTGGTGGATTTACTGCCCACAAATCTTCACATATTTCAATGCCAAATGTTGTTTTAAAGTTTGAGATATTAAATAGAATTTTACTTCCAAAAATAACTTCTTGATTTGCATATTTCATTTGATTGTTTTGTATCAAAGCTGGAGTAAACCACCTTCGCTCATAATATACCCCGGAATTGCATAAATATGTTTTGGGTACTATGCCTAATAATTTACCATTTGCAAGTACTAAAGCACAATTAAATAATCTATTTTGAAACTCGATTGGTGCTCCAACAATTATTATGGACTGAAAACTTTTACTAAAATTCAATAAATCTAAAATTGCCTTTTCAGTTTCTTCAATTAATAAGCGTTGGTAAAACAAATCACCGCAAGAATGTCCAGTTATACTTAGTTCAGGAAACAAAATCACTTGAGCTTTTTCATTACATAAACTTACAATATTATCTTTAATTTTTGATAAATTAAACCAAACATCGCTTACCTTTAATTCTGGAGATGAGCAAGCAACTCTAATAAAACCATAATCATTTATTAATTTACTAATCATTAGAAACTTCTTTTAATATATTTTAGCAAATATATGTAAAAGTTACTATTTAATGACAATATTTTTTTAAACCTTTTCAAACTTTTATTTTTATATTTTATAATGTACTGAAAAAGTATACAATAAGCAATGATTAAACATCAATATTTTTGATTTTTCTATTAGGTTTTTAATTTGTTTAATAAAAAAAGCCCATTTCAATTAAGAAACGGGCTTTGAATTTTAGTTTGAATTAATGATTTATTTTACTACTACAACCTTTTTAGTAATAGAACCAAATTCAGTTGTAACAACTAAGTAATAGACTCCAGCACTCAAATCTTTAGTAGATAAGTTAAATTCATAATATCCAGTTATTTGATTTTCATTTTCAAAATAAGTTGAAGCAATCGAACCAGTTGCATTAAAAAATTTCACTGACACATTAGAGTTCGTAGGAATAAAATATCTTACTGTTGTATAGTCATTTGCAGGTAATGGTGAAATGTTAACTTCTAATTTGTTTTCACTAACCATATCTTCTTCTACACCAGTAACAACATAATCTTTATTAATTGGATCATATTCTACCCAACCAGCATCCCATCTTTGTAAACCATTAGCACCTCTATATGCAACTTTATCATAGAAAGTATCACTTAAATCAGCAAAGTTTGCCGAAGTTAAAAATGTAGAATTTGCTTTAGGGGCTGGATTAAAAGTTGAACCTTTAGCAAAAGCATCATTCAAACCTGCTAATGTGCTAACATTACCTGTACCATTAGTCATTGTATTACCAAATCCTGCTGTTGCTAACCAGTTTGTTGAAACTGTTCCACTAAAATCCTGCTGTTGCTAACCAGTTTGTTGAAACTGTTCCACTAAATGTTGTTGAACCACCAGCATAGAAATATTTATTTGCTTTAATACCATAGAAATCATTGTATTTTACTCTAACAGAATCAGCATTTGCAGCTCTAACTGTATTGTTGTTTGTCAATTCAACTCCTGCAGGCCAGCCTATTAAAACTGAATTATATAATGCCATACGTGAGTTACGTCTGATTTGTGCTGCTGTTAAGAATTTTGGATGGTAGCGAGTTGAATAATCTGCTCCTGCTGACCATGCTGTATAAGATGTATCCATTACTCCACCAATAGCAGTAAAGTTACTAAATATTGGATTTGTAAATGGTTGATTTTCTGATGCACTTGCATCATTATCACTTTCAAATGCTTCAGAATTTGAAATGTCAGCTATATCATTAAATCTACGACCAATACCGAATTGTAATTTACCTCTATAACCATTATCTGTATCAAAATCATCATCTATACCATTGTAAGCTATTATGTGTTTACAGTTTACTGTTCCACCAAACCATTCAAAACTATCATCACCTGAATATGAAGATTGTACATAATCTACTACTGTTCTATTTCCTACTGCTCCAAAAGTTATTCCATTCAATTCATTATCTGGAGATTCAGCTATTCCACCAAATTCTACTCTTACATATCTCAAAACACCACTTGAATCTGCATCATCTGTTCCACCAAACCAAGCATTTTTCTTAACTGTTGCATCATCTGCTATACCACCTTCAATCGGTGCTTCAACTAAATTTGATTTTGCTTTACCCATAATTAGTAATCCACCCCAATCTCCTCTTTCTCTTTGACCAACAGGTTGACCTGAAGTCATTACTATTGGTTTTTGTGCTGTACCATTTGCATAAATTATACCACCACGATTCACACAAATTGCTGATGTTTTAGTATTGTCACCTTTGATTACTGTTCCTGGTTCAATTCTCAAGACTCCACCACTTTGAACATAAACTACTCCATCTAATCCATAAATCTTTGTTGAGCTTAATGTAATTATTCCAGTGATATCACCTTTTAATGTTGAATCTACTACACCAGCTGTTGGTATTGTTACTGTTATTGGTCCTACAATTGCATTAAATGTTGGATCGTTTTTATCTTCTAATTTAATGTATAGTGAAGCTGTAGCTATGTTAGGCATTGTTGTGTTTACCGTTCCTGTTGCTTTTAAAGCAGTACCATCTACAAATTCTAATTTGCCTTTTGGCATTGGCAAAGCTGACCAACTTGTCGAACTTGCAGATAATGACCAAGAGAATTTTAATGTTTTACCATTTGTAGCTTGAGATGTAGTATCCCATTGTAATATGGTTGATCTGCCTACTCTATATTTGTCATTTGCAACTGGTTTGATGAATGAAGTTTTAGAAGTGGCAACTTTATATTCTTTATTAATTGGATCATATTCTACCCAACCAGAATCCCATCTATTTGTTGCATCCATTGCACCTCTATAAGCAACTTTGTCAAAAAATGGATCTGATAAATCAGTAAAGTTTGCAGTAGTTAGAAATGTAGCATTAGCTTTAGGGGCTGGATTAAAAGTTGAACCTTTAGCAAAAGCATCATTCAAACCTGCTAATGTGCTAACATTACCTGTACCATTAGTCATTGTATTACCAAATCCTGCTGTTGCTAACCAGTTTGTTGAAACTGTTCCACTA
>JAPLFM010000082.1:0-839 GCA_026390675.1 Candidatus Kapaibacterium sp.
AAAGGAAATTCTAAAATATTGAAATTATCTTTAGATCCAAAACGAAGGCAATGGTTTCTTGGATTATGGGATAATTCTAGGCAATTTACATTACCTGTTAAATATGAATAATATTTTCTAATGAATTATTTGGGTTTAAAAGACAAAATAAAATTAATCGGTATATTTCGTTTGTAATTTTATCAAATACATTTAGTGTAGAATAAGGAAATATGAATACACAAGCTTATGGCACTTACGCTGCAGAAAAATCATTAGAAGAAATGACAATAGAATGTAGAAATGTAAGTGAAAATAATATTGAAAAACTTTTTTAAGTAGTTTTAGGCAAGGTAAAATAAAAAGTTGTTCCTTTTCCAATTTCACTTTCAACCCAAATTTTACCATTTTGCTTTTCAATAAATTCTTTACATAAAATCAAACCTAGTCCAGTACCTTTTTCTTGATTAGTACCAATTGAAGTGCTGTGAAAATCAATTCTAAAGAGATTGTTTATATTATCTTTACTTATTCCAACACCAGTATCACTTATTGAAATTATTGAATCACTTCCATTTGAATCAGATTTAATACTTATTTTTCCATTATTTGGAGTAAACTTAATAGCATTAGAAATTAAGTTTCTAAAAATAGTATTAGTCATATCTGTATCACCCAAAATATAAACATCATTTATTAAATGATTTGATATTTCAATATTTTTACTTTTTGCTAATGGATTCAAAATGTTCAATACATTTAAGACTGTGGTTTTTAAATTAATTCTTCCTGGAGAATAATTTATAGATCCTTTTTGAGACATTGCCCATTCTAACAAATTTTCAAGAAAAGAGTAAACT
>JAPLFM010000082.1:875-6345 GCA_026390675.1 Candidatus Kapaibacterium sp.
GTCGCTAATTGATTTTATAATATCATGTTTTTCTTCTTCATTATAATCATTATAATCATCCTCCAAAAAAGATATTAAGGTTTTGATATTACCAAGCGGTCCTCTTAAATCGTGCGCAACTATAGAAAAAAATTTGTCTTTTGTAGCATTTAATTCAATCAGTTTTGTCTCATTTTCCTTTAATTGTATTTCATGTCTTTTTCTTTCACTAATATTTCGAGCAATTAATGAAGCACCAATAATTTCATCATCAGTATTTTTAATAGGCGAAATTGTTAATGAAATGTCAATAAATTTACCGTCATTTCTTTTACATGCAGATTCAAAATGTTTGAAATTAAATCCAGACTTAATTTTTTCTAAGATTTTATATCCATCAGATATCAAATGATCTGGATACAATACTGAAATGTTTTTACCAACTAATTCTTCTTGAGAAAATTTTAGAATTAATTCTCCTCCTCTATTCATCGTAAGTACATTGCCATTCAAATCTAAACTCAAAATTGCATCATTAGAAGATTCAACTATAGAAGCAAGTAGAATATTTTTGTTTTCAGATTCTTTCAGTTCTTTTAATGATTTTCTTAATTCAAAAGCAGTAACAACATTTCTTCTAAGTGCTTCCAAAGCAGCTAATTGCTGAATATTTAGTACTCTAGGTTCTCTATCAATAACACATAATGTACCTAGAGCATAACCTGCATCTGTTACTAAAGGTGCACCACAATAAAATCGTATATTAGGATCATTTAAAACAAGTGGGTTAGTATTGAACCTATTATCATCCATAGCGTTATGTACTACAAAAAGTTCATTTGGATTTTGTATTGCATGAGCACAAAATGCATATTCTCTTGGTGTTTCATTTGCTTCTAAACCAACTTTAGATTTGAACCATTGCCTATTTTCATCTACAAGTGAAATTAAAGCTATGGGTACATTACAAATTTGAGATGCAAGTAAAGTAATATCATCATATATTGCTTGTTCTGGAGTATCTAAAATCTCATAGCTTTTTAAAGCTTCTATTCTAGCATCTTCATTGTTTTTGATAATACTCATAAAAATATTGTTTAAGTTTAGTAAAACAACAATATACTAAATTGAAAAGAGTCAATTTTACTTATTAGTAACACGCCACATCTATTTTTATTTTAATAATGTATTGAAATATATCAAATTTATATAATTTCAATATATAATGCAAGTAAAAAAACAAATTATATTAAGGAAAATATGAATACCAAAGCTTACGGCACTTATGCTGACAATAAACCATTAGAATCAATGAAAATTGAACGTAGAAATGTAAATGAAAATGATATAGAAATAGAAATATTATTTTGTGGAATATGCCACTCTGATTTGCATACTGCGAGGAATGAATGGCAGTCGGCTAATTATCCTGTTGTTCCTGGTCATGAGATTATTGGTAAAATAACTAAAATAGGAAGTAATGTAAGTCAATTCAAAGTTGGCGATATTGCTGGAGTGGGATGTATGGTTGACTCTTGTAGAGAGTGTGATAATTGTAAAAATGACCTTGAGCAATTTTGTGATAGTGGAGCTACATATACTTACAATTCAGTTGATAAACATTTGAATAGTTTTACTTATGGTGGATATTCTGAAAGGGTAGTTGTAGATGAGAGTTTTGTTCTTCATATTCCAGAAAATTTAGATTTGGCAGCTGCTGCACCATTATTATGTGCTGGTATTACAACATACTCTCCGTTGAAGCATTGGAATGTTGGACCTGGAAAAAGAGTTGGGGTAGTTGGTTTGGGTGGCTTGGGTCACATGGCTATCAAAATTGCTAAAGCTATGGGTGCTTATGTGGTTGTTTTTACAACTTCTCTTTCAAAAGTTGATGATGCCAAAAGATTAGGTGCTGATGAGGTTGTGTTATCAAGTGATGCCGTTGAAATGAGTAAATATCAAAGAAGTTTACATTTTATTCTTGATGCGGTTTCAGCTCAACACGATATAAATACATTTCTTAGTTTGTTAAAAGTTGATGGGGCATTGGTATTAGTTGGAGCACCTTTGGATCCACTTCCAGTTGTGTCATTTAGTTTGATAGGTGATAGGAAAACTTTTGCAGGCTCTCTAATAGGTGGTATTGCTGAAACTCAAGAAATGCTTAACTTTTGTGCAAAACACAATATTGTTTCTGATATTGAGCTAATAAAAGTTAATCAAATAAATGAAGCTTACGAAAGAATGTTGAAAGGTGATGTGAAATATCGTTTTGTGATTGATATGGGTAGTATTAAGGAATAAAAAGTAAGATGTTATTAATTATTCTTAAATTAATCTGCAAAATATAAAGAAATCAACAATTGAAGAAAAAAAGTTAGTTTTTTAGTTTAAATTAATTAGGAATTAGGATATTTATGAAATATTTAGGTCATTTAATATTATTTTTAGTATTAAATGTTGGTGCATCTTTTTCACAAAGTGTCATTCCTGTTCAAAAAATAAAAGGTGAAATTAGAAATTCGGCAAATCAACAAACTGTTATTGGAGCTACAGTTGTATTATTTGACCAAAAAATAAAAAAAGGTATTAGGTCAAATTCAAAAGGTAGTTTCAAATTCGATTCAATTCCAGTTGGAAGATATTCTTTAAAAATAAGTTCAATTGGCTTTGAAACACAAATTCAAAATATCATTCTTACCTCTGGAAAGGAATTAATTCTAAAAATTGAATTAAATGAAAGTTATGTTTTAGCTAATGCTATTGAAGTTACAGCGAGTAAGGAGAAATTCCTACCAATAAATGAAGCAAATATTGTTAGTTTTACTCAATTTAATCTGGATGATGTAGAGAGATTTGCAGGTTCAAGAGGTGATCCGGCAAGAATGGCACAAAATTTTGCTGGTGTTTTGGGAGTTAGTAACTTAAGAAATGATATTATAATTCGTGGAGGTTCTCCAACTGAATTATTATGGAGGCTTGATGGTCTCGATTTGCCCAATCCGAATCATTTTGGGACCCAAGGAGCAACAGGTGGACCTGTGGGTCAAATTAACTCTGGTTTATTGAATAATAGTGATTTTGTTACTGGTGGATTTCCTTCTGAGTATGGTGATAAAATGAGTGGTGTTTTTGATTTAAGAACTCGAAATGGGAACGAGGAAAAATATGAATACCTTGCTCAAATTAGTTACAATGGAGCAGAATTAGGTGTAGAAGGTCCTCTTCAATTTGCAAAAGGGTCTTTTATAGCAAATTATCGTTACTCTTTTCTTGATTTATTCAAAGAAATTGGTATGGATTTAGGTATTGTAGGAGTTCCCAGATATCAGGATGGTATGATAAAAATGCACTTTATACCAGATGAAAAGAATCAAATAAACATTACAGCTCTTTATGGAAGAGATAATATTTTTATGCAAAGAGACAATCTTTCAGATGTTGTAACCGGAGACTGGAACCTGAAAAGCGGTAATAATAATTTTGCAATTGGACTTACCTGGCAATATCTATTTTCTGATAATTTATTTGGAAAACTACTGATTGGAACCGTTAATGATAAATATAATACAAATATAGATTCAATATCTTGTGACCAAAATGATATTCATAAGGTTATTTCTCTTGATAAATGGTTCTCTCAAAATTCTATGGAAGGTTATTCAAACTTAAAATATAATTTATTTTATACTCCATATACGAATCATTGGATAACTTTCGGATTGGAAGGTCGATATAAGGTTTATGAACTTGATGAAAAGAGATATTCAGCTGGTTGGGGTGATTATTCAAATTGGGATTTGAATAAAATAGGCAATACTTTGCAAACACTTAGTTTTATAAATTGGAACTGGAAAATAAGTCCTAAATTTACATCAAATTTAGGATTACATAGCCAATATTTAAAAATTAGTAATAAATACACACTTGAACCACGATTAGCTTTATCATGGAATTTTACTGATGGTCAGTTTTTAAATTTAGCACTTGGTATTCATAGGCAATCACTGCCATTACTGCTTTATTTTTCTTCAAATATAAACAATTCTCTTGATTTTATGGAATCTAAACACTTAGTTTTGGGTTATTCTAACCGACTATCTGAAAATATGATTTTTAAAGCTGAAACTTACTATAAAGATATCAGCAAAGTGCCTGTTAGTATTGGTGTATCAGACTACTGGTCATTTCTAAATATAGGAACTAATTTCGGTTCTATTGGTGGTAAAGAAAACCTGATAAGTAATGGAACTGGTAAATGTTTTGGTGCTGAATTTTCTCTTATTAAACACTTTTCTGATGGATATTACTTAACTACTACTGCTTCTTATGTTCGTCAGAAATACAAAGGTTCTGATGGAATTGAAAGATATGGAGGTTTCGATAATATTTACATAATTAACTTACTTGCCGGATATGAATGGAAAATTTCTGACATATTTACTATTGAATTTTCTGGAAAATATACTTTAGCAGGTGGAGCTCCTTTTACTCCAATTGATACAATAACTTCAAGAGCTTATAATCAAACATATTACCTTACAAGTCAGCCGTTTTCAATTAGGAAACCGGACTATAAAAGATTTGATATTAAAATAGATTTCAGAACAAATTTTGAAAAAGTAAGTATTATAGGTTATGTTTCTATAGAAAACTTATTTAATATTAAAAATGTCCTTGAATATCAGTGGAGCAATTCAAAGCAGAAAATTGAATCTGTTTATCAATTAGGTATATTTCCTTTGGGTGGTGTAAGATTTGAATTTTAAATAAAGCTTTTGGGACTACTCCTTATTGGTTAACTATAAGAGATTGTGCAAATTATCTGAAACAAAAAGATTATTTATGTTCATTAACTATAAATTTTAGCAAACAAGAATTCAAATCAATCTTATGAACACAATAACTAAGAATTATGTTTACCAATTTTTCTCCTCACTGAAAAAACGGAAGATATAGTCATCAATGATACTACAGATAAGATAATTATATTAGTAAATGGTCTAATGGATTATAAAACAGTCTTTAAATTACATTCATTTTATTGTTTTCATGACTGTTAAATTGTAATGTACAATACCGTTTCGTTATTGATTTGGGTAGTATATAAAAATAAAAATATTTATTTTATGAATTTGTGTAACATTTTAATAAAAGTTGTATCTAAAGTACAAACAAATTATTAATTTAACAAAATGATTAAAATGAACACATATAAAATTGCTTTAGTATTATTTTTATTTATCGCTCTTTGCGTAAATACTTTTAGCCAAGCCACAACTAATTCATTTGAAGTAAAAGTTAGTGGGAATGGAAGTAAATCAATTATTTTTATTCCAGGATTTTCATGCTCTGGTGAAGTGTGGGATGAAACCAAAGCCATATATGAAGAAAAATTTAAATGTCATGTTTTAACCATGGCTGGTTTTGCTGGTGCAAAGCCTCAATCTGAAGCAACATTTAAAATTTGGGAAACAAGCATAGCTAA
>JAPLFM010000300.1:0-4126 GCA_026390675.1 Candidatus Kapaibacterium sp.
TTAAAAATACTTTTCAAAATCTTTATCAACAAGATGAACAAATTGCTAATATACCAATCCCAAAGTTAGAAATTAAAGAAAAAGAAATCACACATTCAAATCCTGACAATGTTGATATTGATAAATTATTGAAACAAATGCGTAAAGAAGATGACATATTTGTAGCAAGAAGAAATGCCGAAATAGACAGAAAAGCAAGAGAAGAAAAGCAGAAAAAAATATAAAAAAACGCAAAATCACTGCAAAAATTGAAATGGTTCTTCTACCCCATCTCCAGACGTGGAGAGGGCTGGGGTGAGGTCTTTAGCAATCTTGTTTGAAATACAAATGTCCTGATTTTATGAACACTTCAAAATGCTAATGTCAGACGCATAATCATGCGTCTCTACGAATACAAAATACTAATACTGGATTTTTCGTTTATCTCAAAATGACAAGAAAAAACACGAAAAACGCTAAATCACTGCAAAAATTGAAATGGTTAAATTTAGGTAATGAATTGATAAATAAAGCATTAGCCTAAATTTAAAAGATTAAAGAAGCTTATTAATTTGTTGATGACGTAAATAATCAATCATTTCCTTAACTCTTTCCGTTTCACCACGTTTACAAATAAGTATAGCATCGTCAGATTCAACAATAACCAAATCTTCTACACCAACAGTTGCTATCATTTTGTTCTTTGAAAAAATTAGGGAGTTGCCAGTATCAAGAGCAACAACATCTCCTTGAGTAACATTGTTCCGTGAGTCCTTCATTGACAAACGGTAGAGTTCGTCCCAATTCCCAACATCACTCCAACTAAAACTAGCTTTTACTAAAAATAGTTCATCAGTTTTCTCCATTATACCATAATCAATAGAAATTGAATTTATTTGTTTATATATGAACTCAACTGAATCAGCATAAAAATCAGTAAAAATATTTTTCTCGAGAGATTTTAATTGAACTGAGTACTCAGGCAAATATTTTTCGAGTTTATTCCAAAAAACATCTAGTTTCCAAGCAAAAATACCACTATTCCATAAGAAATCACCACTTTCTATAAATCGTTTAGCAGTTTCAACATCTGGTTTTTCGGCAAAAACATTTGTTTGTCTTACCCCAAATTCATAAAGCTCTTTAATGTTGTCTTTGTCTTCGTTAATCTGAATATATCCATATTGAGTACCCGGTCTTGTAGGGCTAATTCCAATTGTAACAATTCCATTAGTATTAATTGCAACTTTAGCAGCAGTTTCAATCGCTCTTTTAAACTCAATTTGATTACCAATTATATGATCCGAAGGGAACGAGAACATTATAATATTACCTTCATAAAATTGTTGAATATGAAGAGCTGCAAGACCTAAAGCTGGTAGAGTATTTCTTCCAAATGGTTCAACTATAATATTTTTCTTTGGCAAATTTGGTAATTGGTCCTGAGTATGGTTTAAAAAAGATTTGTATGTAACAACGTAAATATCCTCATTTGCAAAAATATCTAACAACCTGTTGTAAGTTTCCTGAATCATAGAATCAGTGCCTAAAAGGCTCATATACTGCTTTGGTTTTGATTCTGTACTGTTTGGCCACAATCTTACACCTAACCCACCTGCCATTATTACTGCTATTTTTTTCACAAAATTCTTCTTATAAATGTTAATTTTACTTATATTTGTTACAAAATTAATAAACTTATTTTTCAATTAAAATGAATTTAACAATTGTCTAAAAATAATTTCATAGAAAAAGTACAAACATTCTTTTCAGTAACTAGAACAGAATTGAATATTGTAGTAATAATCATTGTTGGATTAGTGATAGGTTTGATTGGGAAATATACATTTTTCAATAAATATCCTCAAGATAAAATTAATGTACAGAAATTACAACTTATGCTTGATAGTATATCTAAAGCTGAGAAATCTACTTTCATTGGCACTGACATAGAAGGAAATATCGATTCTACTTTGGCTTTAGGTGACACAATAGTCAAGCCTAATGAATTTGGCAGTTTTAAAAGAAAAAAGCTCCCATTATCTAAAATAGACATAAACCAAGCTTCTAAAGATGAGTTAATACAGCTTCCAGGAATAGGTGAGAAAATGGCAGATGTAATTTTGAATTATAGAAAAACACATAAATTCAATATTACAACTGATTTTATGAAAGTAAAAGGAATTGGTAAAAAGAAGTATAGTAAAATTGAGAAATACATAAAGGTTGAATAATGATATCTACAATAATTCTTTTGTTGTAACTTCTATATCCTTAGTAGATACATTACTAAATACGAAGATATTTTTAACTATTTTAGTCTTTTATGTCTTAATTCGACTTAAATTGGTGGGTATCTTTAGATAAATACAGAGTAAAATTAGATGATTAATCTCTATTTATATACAAGTTACTTTCTTTAAATTTAGATTTCTATAAATTTACAAATTATGTTATTTGAAATAGTATTTTAAGAATTTTTAAATTCTGCAACCCTTAGATTATTAAAAAAAAAGCAGGATTTTAGTCCTGCTTCTAATTTTAACTTGTAAGCTTTTTGAGTACATTTATAAATTTATCAATTTCTTCTTTTGTGTTATACATTGCAATAGATGCCCTAACAGTTTGCTCCAATCCAAATTTACGAATAGATGGCAATGCACAATGGTGACCTACTCTTACCTCAATCCCTTCATTATCCAATGCTTTACCAATTGCATCATTGGGTACACCTTTAATTACAAAAGACAACGCACTAATTTTATGATCTGAAGTTCCAACAATTTTTATTCCTGGTATCTTGCTTAATTCATTCATAGCATATTTAGTTAACTTCAATTCGTATTGCTCAATTGCAGGTAACCCCAAACCCATAACATATCTCAGTGCATATCCCAAACCTATTGCATCAGCAATATTAGGAGTGCCAGCTTCAAATTTTGCAGGTGGAGGATTGTAAATGCTTTCTTCAAATGTTACATCTTTTATCATATTACCTCCACCTTGCCAAGCAGGCATAACACTTAAAAGTTCGGCTTTGCCATAAACTGCACCAATCCCAGTTGGACCGTATATTTTATGCCCAGAGAAAACGAAGAAATCACAATCTAATTCAACAACATTTGTCAAAGTATGTGCAACTGATTGAGCTCCATCAATTAGTATTTTAGCACCCACAGCATGAGCCATATCAATCATTTGTTTTACAGGATTAATTGTACCTAAAGTATTTGAAACTTTTCCAACAGCAACTAATTTTGTTTTACTACTTAGCAAATTAGCATACTCATCAAGATTTATTTCACCTTTATCATTTATAGGGATTTTTTTAATTATAGCACCCTTTTCTTTAGCAATCATTTGCCAAGGAACAATGTTTGCATGGTGCTCAAGTTCAGAAATTAGTATTTCATCTCCAGTTTGTAAAAACTTTTTGCCATAGGTATTTGCTAAAAAATTAATTCCTTCAGTAGTGCCACGAACAAGAATAATTTCTGAAGTTGTTTTCGCTCCTAAAAATTCTCTAATAGTTTCTCTTGCATTTTCATAAGCATCTGTAGATAAAGTTGCAAGAGTATGAGCCCCTCTATGTATGTTAGAATTAATTGTTCTGTAATATTCACTAATTCCGTCAATTACTACGTTTGGTTTTTGAGTTGTAGCACCATTATCTAGCCAAATCAAATCCTTCCCATTTACTTTTTGTTTTAATATTGGGAAATCGTTTCTTACTAAATTTACATCAAAAGATCCAGAGTGACTACTTTTCTTTTTACCATCATTAGTATAACTATTGTCAGGGACATAATTAGTATCTTGACTCATAGGTGAATCTTTTAAGAAATAATAGTTGTCATACTCATTCTGATTCTCAACTTTTGGTTTGTCTATATTAGTATAATTAGTTTGATCTTGGTTAAAGTTTGGAGCAAATACATAATCAACTAATTTATTGACATTTTGTAAAGTACCTCCATACATTAATTCTTGATATTTATTTTCACCTTCAAAATTTATTTCTAATCCACTGCTAGTACTTTTTGAACTGTTATTCAAAGTATTAGCTACTCTCAAATCATTGCCCAACTCACTTGATAAATCGTGAGCTGGTATATATGTATTATCGAGCTTACCATAACTTGTATTA
>JAPLFM010000300.1:4143-4682 GCA_026390675.1 Candidatus Kapaibacterium sp.
CACTATAAGAATCTGATAGTAAACTATTTAATATCTGAGAAAATTCTTCACTGTGATCTGGCGAAAGGTTACTTTCTAAAGTCGGCTGCGTAATCATGGAAATATCCTATTTCAACATTTTCTAAAACTGCTATAGCATCTTCAGTTAATGCTACGCATGAATAATATAAACTTAGTAAGTAGTTTGCTATTGAATCTGGACCAATTCCATTAAAGACAACATTCAAACTTGGATGGTTTTCGTATTGCAATCCTTTTTGGAATAATCCTATTACACCTTGTTCTTGTTCCCCAACTCTAACCAAAATAATATCAGTCAAACCTGGTCCTTGTGGGTTTCTTGTTTTAGATCTAATCTCAACTTTATCAGACGGTACAATTGGAATACCTCTCCAAGTCATAAATGGCGCACCAAATAAATGCACCATTACTGGAGGAACTCCTCTACGAGTGCATTCTCTTCCAAAAGCAGCTATAGCTCTTGGGTGTGCAATAAAAAATGCTGGTTTTTTCCATACTAAAGTAATTAATGAATCTAA
>JAPLFM010000300.1:4692-12998 GCA_026390675.1 Candidatus Kapaibacterium sp.
GGAGTTGGAGGTCCAAAAAGAGTTGTTAACTTCATTGATTGATGGCAAGTATGAATCAAACCAAATTTTCTATTATTAATTATTTCAGATTCTTGCTTTTCCTTTATTGATTCAATAGTCAATCTAAATTGTTCTTTAGCTTGATTAATTCGATTATTATAAATATCTTGAATTCGAGTTGGAATTCTTAAAACTGTTTGAATTGCACTTAAGTCTATTTCTCTTGGAACTTCTTCATAATCAACAAAAGTTTCTGGTAATTGTACATTTTCTTCACCTACAGACATAAGTTCAATTGCTTTTTCACCATATTTTGACACTCTATCTATAGTATCTTGTCTTTCTTGAACTGCTTTTTTCAATGCATCTCTTAGTTGAGAAGATTGATCCATTACTGAATCGCAATCTACTTTTGAAAGTACCAATACACCTGTATGCGCTAAAGTTCTAACAGTTGAATCTGAAGGCAAATCTTCATACATATCAACTTCACCAAAATACTTTCCTTCTCCCAAAACACCCATTCTTAATTCTTCTTTGCTGTCACCTTCCATAAGCATTTCTACTTTGCCTTTGGCAATAATAAAGAATGCATCCCCTTGTTCGCCTTCACTTACTATAGTTTGTTTCATGTCATATTCTTTATAGACAAATTTTGAAGTTAGTTGCTCCAATATATTTATAGTAAGTAATGAAAACATTGGAATAGCTCTCAAACTTTCAGCTTGTAAATTATATTTACCATTACTAAATGAGCAATTAATTTTATTACCTTCTCTGAGGATAATTTTAGTTTGATTTATCCTATAAATGCCTTCTACCCCAACCCAAGGCATAAATTTTAAAAGCCACCTTGGTGATATGGAAGTCATTTGAGTAGGTGCAATATGAGGTACCGAAAGATTCCTTGCTACCTTTATTTGTAAGTCATTGTTTGAAGAATTAGACATAAAATTAATAATTATATATTAAAAAATAGTTTCAATATGCGAAACTAAAATATTTTATACTTGATTTGCAAAATATTTTTCAACAATTTGTTAATAGTTAAATTTTTTGTTTAATATTAGATTAAAACTCATTGAATTATACATTCAATTGAAATTATAAAATTTAATTTTATGTAAAACTAAAAATTAGTTGTATATTTGTTTATTATGAGTGCAACAATTTTAATAGTCGATGATAACGAAGTATCATTAAGATATCTTGTTTACAGTTTAAAAGCAGAAGATATAGAAATATTTACTGCAACAAACGGTCAACAAGCAGTTGATTTTTGTAAAAACTTTGATAAAACAATTGATGTTGTTTTGATGGACATCCAAATGCCAATAATGGACGGTTATGAAGCATCAAAATTAATCAGAGAGATACTCCCAGAAGTACCAATTATTGCTCAAACTGGTTATGCAATGATTTCAGACATGGAAAACATAAAAGCAAGTTTTAACGATTATGTATCAAAACCTATTGAAATTGATTTGTTAAATCAAAAATTATATTTTTATTTAAATAAATAAAAATATCCATTATTAAACTATTTTAAAATACCTACTAGTTTAAACATAAAAGCATACTGCAATGCTGTTTCATGAAGTCTTCTGAAACGACCTGAAGAGCCACCATGGCCTGCATCCATATTGCAATTAAATAGTAACAAGTTCTTATCAGTTTTATATTCTCTCAACTTTGCCACCCACTTTGCTGGCTCATAATACTGAACTTGTGAATCATGCAATCCAGTCATAACCAATATGTTGGGATATTCTTTTTTTTCTACATTATCTATTGGAGAATACGAAAGCATATAATGATAAAATATTTTATCATTTGGATTTCCCCATTCATCATATTCACCAGTAGTAAGTGGAATCGACTCATCAAGCATTGTTGTGATTACATCTACAAATGGTACTACTGCAATCATGCCTTTGTAATTAGTGCCAGCCATATTTGCAACTGCACCCATCAAAAGTCCACCAGCACTTCCACCACGAGCAAATATTCTATCCTTACTTGTGTATTTTTCTTTTACTAAGTAATTTCCACATTCAATAAAATCTGTAAATGTATTCTTCTTTTTTAAAAGTTTACCATTTTCATACCAAGCTCTTCCCATATCCTCGCCACCTCTAATATGAGCGATAGCATAAACAAACCCTCTATTAAGCAAACTTAGTGCTTCGCTTGAAAAACCAACATCCATACTAATCCCATACGAACCATACCCATATTCTAAAAGAGGAGCAGAGCCATCAAGTTTTGTGGTTTTATAGTAAACCAAAGAGATTGGAATTTTAGTTCCATCACTTGCTGTTGCAAATACTCTTTCAGACTTATAATTACTTTTGTCAAAACCTCCCAATACTTCCTGCTGTTTCAACAAAATTCTTAATTTATTTATCATATCGAAATCAAACGTTGAAGTTGGGGTAGTCATAGAAGTATAATAAAATCTAAGTGTGTTTGTTTCATATTCTCTATTTACACTTATACCAACGTGATAAACATTTTCCTCAAAATCAATTTTATAATCTTCTTTGGTTTTATTATTGATAATTCTTAAGTCAGTTATTCCATTTCTTCGTTCTTCCAAAACCATAAAGTCTTTGAAAAGTTCAATCCCTTCAATTAAAACATCTTCTCTATGTGCAATTACATCTTTCCAATTTTCTCTTTCAGTTTTATCAATAGGACATTCCATTAATTTGAAATTTTGAGCATTCCAATTTGTGCGAATGTAAAATTTATTTTCAAAATGATATATCGAATATTCTATTCCTCTTGTTCGTGGTGCAAAAACTTTACATTCTCCCTCAGGCTTATCAGCAGATAAGATTCTATATTCATCTGACATTGTGGAAGTGGAAGCAATTATAATGAATTTATCAGATTTAGATTTGTAGCAATGAGCATAAAAAGTATCGTCTTTTTCTTCATAAATAACTTCATCTTTAGAAATATCATTCCCCAGAATATGTCTCATTATTTTATATTCTCTAAGTGTTTCATCTTTGAGAGTGTAAAATACTGTTTTGTTGTCATTTGCCCATACGCAAGAACCATCTGTATTTGGAATAATTTCAGCAT
This sequence comes from Candidatus Kapaibacterium sp., assembly GCA_026390675.1. Lineage (GTDB taxonomy): Bacteria > Bacteroidota > Ignavibacteria > Kapaibacteriales > UBA2268 > JAPLFM01. Next base: position 7,786 of record JAPLFM010000300.1, read on the forward strand.
AAAGTTCGTTTGTTTCTATGTTTTTAAATCTAAGATTGTATTGCCTGCGACTTACAATATCAACTCCAAACCCCACTATCTTATTATTTGGACTTACGCTATATCCACCAAGTGAAAAATAACTTGATCCTTCAGCCATTTTATTTTGGTCAAATAATACTTCTTCATTAGATTCTAAGTTCTCTTTTTTTCTGCAATTAAAAGCATATTCTTTGCCTTCTTCAAATCTATTATAATAGAAATAACCATTATCCTTAAATGGCACCGAAGAATCATTTTGCTTGATTCTACCTTTCATTTCGTCAAACAAATTGTCTTGCAATTCTTTAGTATCGCCCATTATTGAGTTACAAAAATCATTTTCTTGATTTAAGTATTTGATTACTTCCGGGTTTTCTTTTTCATTAAGCCAGTAATAATTATCTATTCTTTTGTGATTATGTATTTCTAATTTTTTTTCTATTTGCTTTGCTTTGGGTGCTGATATTTGTAACATAAGGTTTAAGTTATTGATAGTAATCAAAAGTAAAATAAAATGAAAATACATCATAATTCAAAAATAAATTATAGAAATTTAAATATTAACATAATGCTTTACGTATAAAGAATGTAATTGTTATAACTTAAAGTTAAAAAATTAATAATAAAACCCAATATTTTGTTTTTGAAGCACTTTCAAAAATTAATTTTTAAACAATTTGAACTTTCTAACAATTTCTATGAGTTATTTTGATAATACTTTATTATTTTAGTTATTGCTATATTTTAAATATTCTATATAATATTTAAGATGTTATTAAAAATGCAAAAAAACGTACATTGTTTTTAAATTACAAAGATTAATGCTTTTGATAAATCATTATAAATATATATTAATATTTCTCCTTCTAACATTATTTGGAATTTCAAATGTGTTTGCCAATCCAAGAATACACAGTTTGGAGAATAGACTTAAGACTTCTTCAGACAAAGAGAAATTCAATATTTTGTTAGAATTATCATCTGAATATGAAGAAGTTTTTATTGATTATAGCGTTAGTTATGCTGAACAGGCTTTTGAATTGGCTTCGAAAATAAAGAACAAGGATCTTGAAACACAAGCTATAGGTAGAATTGGTTCTTCTTATATTAGTGCTAATCAATTTGGTAAAGCTTTAGAGTATTATCAAAAATACAAAATAATAGTTGAAAGAGAAAATGATAAACAAAAAATGTCAACTGCTTATGTTAATATTGGATATATTTATAAGCAATGGGCTGATTTTAATACTGCAATTGAATTTTATCTAAAAGCTTTGAAAATTGCAGAAGAAACAAATGATAAATATGCTAATATCAATGCATATACAAACATTGGGTTAATTTATGCTGATTGGGGTAAATTAGACAAAGCATTAGAAAATTTACAAAAAGCATTAGTAATCTCAAATGAACTAAATGAGAAAATCGAAATTATTAAGACATATATGGCTTTGGGGATGTATTATACTAAAGCAAAATCAGTAACTATGTCTCAAATAAATTATTTTAAAGCAATACAATTAGCTGAAGAATTAGGTAAAAAGAATTTGATAGCTAAATGTTATGTTAGTTTGGGCAATTTACAAATAAACAATCCTAATAAATTTGCCAAAACTCCTAAAGAAAAATACGAAAAAGCATTAGATTTTTATCAATCTGCATACAAACAGTATAAAGATATTTTTAATAATATTGAAATGGGTAAAACTCTAATTAAGATTGGTAATACTCACTCTCTTCAAGAAGACAATGAAAACGCTTTAAAAAATTTGAATGAAGGATTAGAAATAATCAAACAACAGAATTTAAGAAATGAAATTAAAGAGGCTTATTCTATTCTTTCTAGAATTTTTGTAAATACAAAAAACTATGAAAAAGCATACTATTATCAAAAACAATATGCAGATTTGAAAGACACAATATTTAGTGATGAAAACAACAAGAAAATAAGTGAAATGCAAGTGAGACTTGAAACAGAAAAACAAGAAAAAAATATTGAAATTTTAAAGCAAGATCAAGTTAATTCTAAATATATTTTGTATTTGCTAATTTTAGTTTCTATTGTAATTCTTGTTATAGCTATTTCTCTTTATAGTAGATCCAAGCTTAGAATTGAAAAAAACAAAGAGTTGCAAAATACAAATAATCAATTAGAATTAATTAATTCCAAACTTAAAGATTCTGAACAGGAATTATTAAGTTTGAATAGTGAACTTGCTGATATTAATTACAAATTGACTGAGAGTGAAGTTGATTTGAAAAAATTAAATGCTACTAAAGACAAATTCTTTTCAATCATTGCACATGATTTAAAAAACCCTATTCATGCTTTGATGTTCAGTACCGAAGTACTTTTAGGTATCAAGATTGAATTAGATGAAAAAGTTAAAAAACAAATCCATGGATTACATTCAACCTCAAAACAACTTTACAGTTTATTAAACAATCTACTTATTTGGGCAAGATCGCAAAGTAAAGATATTGAGTATAACCCTATGATTCAAGATTTACATGAAATTATAGTCGAAAATATTGAGCTTAACAAAGCACTTGCCGAAAAGAAAAATATTGAACTTTCGAGTAATACAATATCTTTGACAACTGCGTACTTTGATTTAAATGCTATTAAAACAGTTATTAGGAATTTAATTACTAATGCTATTAAATTCACTCCTGAAGGTGGTAAAATAATGGTAAGCACTTATGATTATGGTGATGAATTGCAGGTTATTATTGAAGATACTGGTGTAGGAATAAAGCCTGAAGATATAGAGAAACTATTCCAAATAGATGTTTATCATTCAACTAAAGGTACAGCACAAGAAGCAGGCACAGGTCTTGGTTTGACGTTATGTAGAGAGTTTGTCGAATTAAACAAAGGTAAAATTTGGGTTGAAAGCACAATTGGTGTAGGCTCAAAATTCATTTTTAGTTTACCTAAATAGTCATACATTGATTCGAAATGTTATTAGATTTATCAAAAAAGCTTATTCTTAGGCTCACACAAAATAATGATTATTATGACAACCTCAATTAAAAACATTCCTAAAGTATTTATTCTATTGATATTATTTATTGTAATTTCAAAATTGTGGATTAGTCCTAGTAGTTTATATATGGACGAGATTGATGGAGCCAACTTTTTAAAGAATGTATTTGTTTTTTTTAAGTTAAAATTCTTAATTAACATTTATATGTTTAAGCTGATAAATTCAACACTTTCTTTTGTTAATTTAATCCTTTTTTACCTAATTACTAAAAACATAATCAAAGATGAAGTCTCTGCCATTCTAAGTGCTTGCTTTTTAGCTATTCAGCCAATAAACATTTTATTTAGTCATGAAATTACTTTTCATAATTTCGAATTGATTGTATTACAAATAGCTTCATTGATTGGTTTGAAAAGTATTAAAAATAACAAACCATATTATCTTGCATTAGTAGGAATGCTAGTTGCATCTATATATAATGGTGGAAATTTTTATATAGCAGTAAATTGTTTATTTATGAGCTTTACATTTTATACAAAGAAAAGAATAAATGCATTATATTACTACATACCATTTTTTATTGTCTTTGTTCTTATTGCAATGAATTTTGATTATTCATTAATTAAGTCATTATACCCAAAAATGAGTTTCTCTTCCGTAGGTTATATTACAATTTTAAAGTCAATTTTTGAAATGTTAATAATTCCATTGATAATGCTTTATTTAATTTATGAAAAGAGATATCAATTTGAAATTGGAGGGAAGAATTTTCTGAATTTATTTATTGGATTTATTCCATTACTATTTTTGCTCCTTTTCAAAGATATAACATTTATGAATCTTGCGATAAATATTGCTATTATATTTATTGCTATTTATGCTGGTGCTTATATAAAATATTCTTATTCTCTAAATAAAAATTACAAATTAGCTATAGTTGTTTTTCTGTTTTCAAATTTAGCTTTTGCTAATTATATAAACTATTACCAAACTGAACACAAACCTATTCTTAATACTTTTGTTTCTGCGATTTCTCAAAATATTGGTGCTGAAGATTTTGGAACCAAAGTGGCAAGTGATAATATAGTATTAGCTAAGTTTGCAACAAAAGTAAAGGCAGAGTTTTCATGTATTGAAATTAACAAAAAACATAATTGTAATAATCAAGATTGTAAAGAGGCAAGCAATGATAAAATAGTTTCTCAATACTATGATTACATTGTTTTTTCTGCTAACATGAATGAAGATGATGAAGTTACCTTACGTAGAGAATCTGTTATTAATAATTACAGATTAATCTATCAAGAAACAATTACTGCAAATCAGGTAAAGACAAATACTCCAGTCAGAAAATATTTGATTTACAAAGCACTTAGGTTGATGTAATGAAAAAGTTCGTCCTTTTGTTTTTTGTAATTCCAATATTAAATTTATATTCAAAAGATCAGTCTTTTGGACTTAATTTTTCAACTTTTTCAGGAATGGGTTTGAATTACCAAAACGAAGTTAATAAAGACTTTAGTTTGAAATTCACTGCATTTGGATATTACTTTGGAGATAAACCACCAGATGAAATGACAATATTGGGAAATTTTGGAACTGAATTTCATTATAACTTAAATGAAAATGACAATAGTAGAACTTACTTATTATTAGGTGGCAGTTATTGGAAGAAGGAAGATAGATACCTAAAAATTGAAAAGATAAATGATAAAATTATCACAAACAAAATACGCAATTCTTATGATATATATAATTTTGGCTTAGCTTTAGGATATGAATATGTAATCATCGAACCGGTAAAATTCAACTGCAATATTGGTTTGCAATATCAATCTTCCTTAGCACCAAACTTAGGCATTTTAATAGATTTAAATCCCAAAGGACAATATTATATTGGTCCTGCTTGCTCTCTTGGTTTCCAAGTTGGTTTTTAAAAAAACCCAAAAATGAATTAAAAATGTAAAATCCAGAAAACACTTGACTCCTCACAAATTCGGAGTGACAAAAAATCACTTTTGTGTCTCAAAAAAAGCAACAAATTAAGAACCCCACTTTAAAACAATTCCAATTTTCTGAATCAGGATTTTCAGAATATTAGGATTAACAGAATTAATACAAAAATTCATTTTTTGGAAAAATTTTCCAATTCCGTTTTTCAAATATATTTTGGTTAAAATCAGTTTAACCCTATACTTTTCA
>JAPLFM010000063.1 GCA_026390675.1 Candidatus Kapaibacterium sp.
TTCATACCTTAGTGGTCTAGTTTTATCTTCCATACCTATAACTGTTGACATTTTCATAAATGCTGGCAACTCTATTTCTACTTTTAATTTTCCTGGGAATTTAACATAAACATTGTAATTTACATTGTCATTAAAACTTTTTTTAGTTTCAAATAGTTTGTTTTCAACTATATTAGGAATTGATTTAGAAGAATCTTTACGAGAGGACACTAATACTTTCAAATTGTCATTTTGATCTTTAATATCGTATGTAAAATTAGATGAAATGTTTTGAAGTTGTTCTATTCTAGGCATTATTATATCGCCTTCTAGTACAGAAACACTTCCAGTTAAATTTGGTTTTAAGAATGTTCCAAAAAACCTTAAAGGTTCATCAGGAGTAGCTACTCTAAATTTACCATACAAATTTGGCATTGATTTTTTTGAATCATCTGAAAGCAACAATAAATTTTTTGCATTTACATTAATATCAAATCCTTTTATTTCAGAACCGTCTAAAGTTACTACACCTGTTATTTTTGCTTGACTATTAATATTATCTTCATCTATGTTAAACAAATTCATATTTCTTATAAATACTGAATCTTTCACAAACTCTAAACTTCCATTTGCTTTGTATCTAATGTTGGAAGCATTAGTTAAACAACTAATATTTCTACCTGTAGCTTTCCCACTATAAGTTACTCCATCAGGTGAAAAACCAGTTACAAAAAGTTCTAAATCAGCAAACCCTTTAAAATCAGTAACTTCAGGTACATAAGGAGCAATTGCTTTTAAATTAAAATCCTTAGTAGTTGCAATAATGTTAAACTGACTGTCGCTATGAATTCTATTTTTAACATTAGAAAAAGCAAGATTTAGAGGCAGTGACAAAATATCTATTTGAACATTTTTAATATTGTTTAATCCATTTTCATTTTCTATGTACATCTTCCCAGTTACAACTGAATCCTTATGATTAAATGAGCCTTTAGAGCTTCCTAAAAGTTGGTTATTAAAGTTTAAATTACTTGCAACAAAATTAATATTAATTGCTGGATTTGTAGTTGGACCATTTAAACTAACGTTAAGAGTATCCATTACACCTTTAATTGTTTGGATATTTTTATCTTCAATATTAAAACTTTTAATAAATTTATTAATACTAAGTTTATAAGCTTTTAAATTGACATTATCTAATTCAGCTTTAGTTTGATTAAATTTACCAGTTAATTCAATAAATTCAGTTGAGTCTTTAATAAGTTTGAAATTATCTATTAATATTATATTATCAATAAATCTAGCTTTAATATTTTCGTTGTTTTCCAAACTCAAAAATTTATTCAAAGTAAATTTAAATTTATCAATATCAATTTTTAATTGGTTCTCATCTACAAATAAGTTGCCTTCAGAATTTAAATTAACTAAGTTGTTTATTAAAGTTTGTGATTTAAAACCCAAAGTATTCCCGTCAAAATTAAAGTTGAATTTAGATGAGTCAAAAAGTAAATTGCTAATTTCTAACTTTTCTTTTGAATTAACACTTAACCTAAAATCATTAAAACTAGGTAAAGAATCTTTAATATCAATCAAAAGTCCACCAGTAATAAACAAGTTATTTCCATTTAATTGTAAATCTGGGTGTTTTATCCAAATTGATTTCAAATCAAATTTATTAAATCTTAAAAAGCTTTGTTCTGAGTTTGATTCAATATTTAAATTCAAATCTGCTGTACTTGTTACTTCTAAATTTGGAATAAACAAAGAAACTGGAGACAAATCTTTTATATGTGCTTCAACTTTACAATCAATCTTTTCAAAATTTCTAATTTTATTAACAAAACTAATATTATCTGAATATATATCTTTTCTAGGTAGAATTTTATCAACTTTTTCTTTAAAAAATTCAACAAGGTATTGAGTTTGATTTGAAAGAGTATTTATTAAGTTTGAATATGAAAAGATACCTTCTAATTTTAAGTCAAAATAAGTTGAATTGAAAATAAATAATTTCTCATTATTTTCATTTTTATTAAACTCAGCATTGAATGAAAAAGGTAATAAAGTTCTATCGCTAAATACAACCATATCAAATTTAGAATTTAATAATCCTTGAATACTATCTAAGTCAAAGCTTTTTCCTTTAAGTTGAATAGATCCAGTCAAATATTCAGGAGCATATTTTTGATTGAAAATTCTACTTAAATTTACTGCAGAAAAATTTGAAGATAAGTCATATATTGGTGACTTTGAATTAGTCAAATCAATGAAACCTGAACCTTCAAATGTTGATAAATCATTAGTTTCAACTATTTCATTAGGATTTGTAATTGGTCTAAATATGATTTTAAAAGTATCAATTTGAATATTGTTGTTTCTTAACTTTGCATCAAGAATTAAATCTTTATAATCATAATTGATTATTTGTGAATTTGTTGATATTAATCTTAAATCTGTATTCATTTGATTTAAGTTAAGACCTGAACCAATTACTACCATTTCACCGTTAAAATTTGTTCTCAAAACAGAATCTTTCAAAAATCCACCTAAATTGAAATTTTTTAAACTAAGTTGGGCACTATAATCTGGGATTTTTTTACCAAATCCAAA
>JAPLFM010000304.1:0-16585 GCA_026390675.1 Candidatus Kapaibacterium sp.
AAAAATCCAATACTTTTAATGTTCGCATAGAAAACTCTTTCTGATTTGTAAATAATTCTATTACAAATATACGAAATATTTCTTGTTATTCCTAATCTTGTTGTACTTTTGGTATTAATGTATTGAATAAAGAATATCAAAAAACAAATAAAGATGATGGCTTAGACGGAGTTGCATTAATATTTGGCTTTTATATAGTTGAAGTAATTGAAAGAAACCATGGAACAGGTAAAATGGAACAAAATCACGAAATAGGTGAAAACACTTTTCCTTTTTATTGGAATGGAAGCGATCTATTCCCATATGGTTGGTGTGGGAAAAGGATTTTCGATGGAGAAGGTGATAATGTAGCTGTTAAATATAAACTTTTAATTTTAGATTCAAACAATAAATAAATGATTACAAAATATGAACTTTGAATTAATTGATGAAATCGGTAAGCTTTTAAAAAATGATAAACTTAACGAAGCAATACAACTTACAGAAGCAAAGTTAAGAGAGCAGATAAAGTCTGACTTTAATAAGCTATTAGGAAAAAATTTACTTCATCAAACAGATCTGTTGGTTGAATACTTTAATAACTTTTATGATAAAGTAAAAGATAATCTTAATATTCAAGCAATTTATGGAGAAATGAACGATTTTACAATTAATTGCGACATGTGGTTTCTTAATTTGTTTGCTTATGACAAATTAGGTGAACTTGATGATACAGAATGGCTTGCAGATTGGGAAGATGAAAATGCTTCGAAAAATCGTTTCGTATTGACTGGCTATGAAGAGTTGCAAGAAGCTTATCAGGATTATCAAGATAATGCAAAATATAAAGTAAAAGAAATATTAGAAGCAAGTGATATTACCGAAATTTTAATTATGCTCAGGTACCAAGAATTAATAAAAGCAACAAAATTGATAGCTAAACAAAAGAACCTATCTTGGAGAAGAATTCCTGTTTTCGCTTCTGTGCATGACTGTTATGATACAGTTTATAAAGCAGATTAAAAGACAAGGAAAAACTACATCATTTCTCGTTGCATATAAAAGTATTATTAATTAATTTACATGAGAATCAAATTACATATACTTAAAATAAATATTGCGTTAAAATTCAAATAAAGCCTTAAAAATATCTATGAAATCAAAATTAATCGTTTACCTTTTCCTAATAATTTCCCTTAGTTTGTATTCCCCAAACTCTGCATTAAGCAAATTGAAATTACTTTATCCCAATGGTAGTGAAAAAATCTCTTATGACAAACCAATTGACATAATTTGGGAAGGTGTTGATTCGAGCGAATCAGTAACAATAGAATTTAGTTGGAATAATGGTACAAGTTGGAACTTAATTTCAAATGATGCTAAAGGATTAAGATATAATTGGAGTAATATCCCTTTTGAAAATAGCAAGGATTGTTTGATAAGATTGAGAAGTAATATCTTTTGGGATAGTACAAATACCAATTTTAACGAAATTGCTTACCAAAAGCAAGGAACATTTAATATTTTAGGATGGGAGCAAGAATCTTCAAAATTAATTACTCTTAGCCAAGTAACAAATAGTACTTTAAGTCATTTTGATACTAGTTCAAAAAAATTAAATGTAATTAAAAATAATCTTGAATATTATGCAGATTGCACAATAAGTCCAGATAATAAAAAAATAATTGGTGTAAATACCTTTGGACGATATGGAATTTATGATGCAATTACGGGTGCTACTATTTGTTCATTCAATTCAAAATTGAATTCAAAATACAACATAGCAGGCAATTTCTTTGCTTGGAGTCCAGACTGTAAATATGTTGCAATTGCTGCAACTATTTATGATGATAATAAAGTAATCTATATCCATAAGACCGATACAGGTGAATTATTCGATTCATTAAAACCAGATTTTAATGCAAAATTTCACGGTTTTAATTTATTACAATTAAGTTGGTCTAATGATAATAAGTTTATTCGATTTGCAACAAGCAGTTCAGTTTATACTTGGAGTACTAATTTTGTTTTTATTTCTGAGGAATCATTTTATGCTCTTTTGAAGAATTATAATGAAGCGGATAACTGGGATGTTAGAATTAGTCCAGATGGTAAATATGTTGGTTTAATTGATTATAAAAATACTTTGAGTATTTATGATTTAATAGAAAAAAAAATGAAGAAGATTTTAAATCTTAAAAATATTAGTAAAAATGCATTTACAAGTTTTCGTTGGAATCATTTAAGTAATAGGATTTCGTTTTTTTCAAGAGACAGTGTTACAAACCTAGATATTTATGATCTCGATAAAGACACTGTATATATTGATTCACCTCTAATTTCAACTATAAATGATATCGTGTGGAGTACCACTGGAGTTAGCTTAAAAAATTTTGAAGAAAAATGGGGGAAAGGCACTAAAATATTGACTTTTAATATTGATTCTTTAAATGATAATTGTAGCAGCTATCCAAACATTCGATATAGTCCCAATGGCAAATACATTGCGTTTTTAGGCTTGAATAGACAATACAAAATCATTAATTCTAATGATGGGGAATTAGTTTTATCTATTTATGCAAATCCTTTGACCTATAAAAGTAATTATTATACTTCTAATGATTTTGCTTGGCATCCTGATAATGACAAAATAATTATCAATGCTGATAGTGGTAATTTAGATATTTACTCAATTTCTCAAAGAAAAAGAATCAAAAGAATTGCTAATATTTACACATTTTTTCCAACTTTGCCAGCTGCAAAATATTACGTTCCAACATTATTTGAATTTAGTAGTGATGGTAAATATATTTTAGCAGGATTTGATGAGGCAATAATAGTAATAGATTTTGAGACAGGAAAGCTTGTTAAAAGTATATTAAATAGCCCGAATTTGGCAAGAAGTATTTATAATTTGAAATGGGACTATGAACATAATCACTTAGCAGTCTCTTACTATGATAATAATATTCATAAATATTTTATTGAAGTTATGGAATTTGATATGAATAAAAATCAGGGTACTGAGTTTAATGGACCACTTTATACAAGACTATTAAAGCAACAAGTTGATAAAAATTTTTACAGCCTATGTAACTATTATTTTCTTCCAGATGGAGGATTTATTTATAAAACTCTTGAATCTATTACAAAGTATGATAAAAATTTCAAGAAAATAAGTTCAATTTTGTTAGATAATAATGATAAGTTTCCAATAGAAAATCAATTAAGTACTGATTTTAATTTGATGATTTCTTCTCTAAGATTTGATAATTAATCTGTATTAAATGGATATGAATCTGATAATATTAAAATTTATAATCCTAAAACAGGTAAACTCTTGGGAATTCTTAAAGATAAAATTAACGATGTTCACGATGGATTTTCAGTTTCTTGGCATCCTAATAGCAAGCAAATTGCAATTGGAAATATATATGGATTGAAAGTTTACAATCTAAACTATTCATACTTAAATGAAGATATAAGTGATAATGTTTTTACAATTCAAGCTCCAAAGCTTACTTTCAACAATATCAATTTAGTAAATTGTTATGATAGCGAAACAAGCGATACAACTTTAAGTAATTTTATTATAAATGATGGAGATATACCTTTTGTAATTGATACTGCATTTTCTCATTCAAGCCTATATAGTAATTCTGTACAGATAATTAATGAAACTTTTCCTATAATTATACCACCTCATCAAAGTAAATCACTTAAAGTAAGATTCAAAATAAGCAACAAATCTGATGCAATATTTGCATTTGGTAACAAATTCAAGCTATTAACTTTAATTTTTAGTGTTACTAAACGTGGAGTAAATGTAGTATATTTAGAAAAAATTGACTTTGGTAAAGTGCCAGTCAAATCTACTAAAAATATAAATTTAAGTAAGGAAATTTATAATCAATCTCCTAAAGATTTAACAATTAGTAGTACATATTTTGAAGATTGTATTGAAACTAACTTTAAAATGGAAACATTTTTTCCTTTGACAATACCAAGCTATAAAAAAATAGTGGGGAATTATGACTTGAGTTTTACTCCCATTACAAAAGGTATAAAAACTTGTATCTTGAATAATATAATTAAAGAAGACCCGCTATGCTCTATGAAGTTTATTTTAACTGGAGAGGGAATAGAAACAAATGATATAGATGAAGAAGTTAAAAGTAAAAATGAATATGAAATTGAATTGATTGATAATATTTTGAAAATTCAGAATATTAAAGGATATTATTTAAAGATTGATTTAGTTGATATTACTGGTAGAACTCTTTTTGCTGAAAAAATTACAAATACACAATATTTTGAGAAAGAATTAAATGTTAATTTAAAAAACATATTCTTATATCTTAGAATTCAAAATGAAAACTCAGTTAAAATTTATTCGATTTTAGGTGAAGTCTTAAATGAATTGAATAAATAATATTTTCAAATAACAAAAAAAAACCACTTATTACTAAGTGGTTTTTAAAATTAAAATTAAACTTGTTCTAATCCATCGTCATCGGAAATGACTTCAACTGCTTCCTCGGAAACTAAATCATCAGATTTTGCACTTTCAGGAATTATTTTGATATTTAAATCTTTTTCATCAATTACAACAATTCCTGATTCAATTTCAAATATTAATTTTTTCTTTTCTTCATCTAAGTTAGCTTTGATTTTTGCACCTTGACCTAAAGTTCCTTTTAAGATTTCTTCAGCCAAATCATCTTCAACAAACTTTTGTAAAGCACGACGCAATGGTCTTGCACCGAATTTTTCATCATAACCTTTTTCAACTAAGAAACTAATTGCTTCTTCACTTAGCTCTAAGTTCATAGATTGCAATTTCATTCTTTCTTTAAGTTTGTTTAATTGAATATCTATAATACTTACAATGTTTTCTTTGCTTAATTTTTGGAAGATAACAAAATCATCAATACGATTAATAAACTCAGGATTAAATAATGTTTTAATTGATTCTTCAATTGATTCTTTAACATAATCATTGCCAGCACTATCAAAATTAAATCCGATTTTACCACCCGGTTTAATATCTCGAGTACCAACATTTGAAGTCATAATGATAATAGTGTTTTTGAAATTGATTTTTCTACCCAAGCCATCAGTTAATATACCATCATCAAATACTTGAAGAAGAATATTAAACACATCAGGGTGAGCTTTTTCAATTTCATCAAGTAAAATAATAGAATATGGTTTGCGACGAACTTTTTCAGTTAGTTGGCCACCTTCTTCATATCTAGCTAAAGCTTTTGCCAATTCTGTTTTACCAACACCAGTTGGACCTAAAAACATAAATGACCCAATTGGACGAGCTGGATCTTTTAAACCAGCTCTTGACCTTCTAATAGCTTTTGCCAGTTGAGTAACAGCTTCATCTTGCCCAACAACAATTTTCTTTAAATCACCTTCTAAATTAAGTAATTTAGCAGATTCGCTTTCAGCAATTTTGTTTAGAGGAATACCAGTAATCATAGAAATTACATCAGCAACATCCTCTTCAGTAACAGGGAATACTCTTTCGGTAGATTGTGTTTCCCAAGTTAATTTTGCTTTTTCTAAATCGTTTTGAATACGTTTTTCTAAATCACGAAGTCTTGCAGCATCTTCAAAATTTTGTTTTTTAACAACAACATTTTTTTCAATACGCACTTCATTTATTTGATTTTCCAAATCCAAAATTTCTTTTGGCACTACAATATTAGCTAAGTGAACTTTGGCACCAGCCTCATCCATAATATCTATAGCTTTGTCAGGGAAATTCCTGTCAGTAATGTAACGTTCTGCCATTTTGACTGATGATGCAATTGCTTCATCGGTATAAGCAACATTATGATGAGCTTCGTAACTATCTTTGATTTTGTCAAGAATAAGCAAGGTATCTTCAGCACTAGGTGGATCAACCAATACTTTTTGGAATCTACGATCTAAAGCACCATCTTTTTCGATAAACTGACGGTACTCATCGAGAGTAGTAGCACCCACACATTGTATATCACCTCTTGAAAGAGCAGGTTTGAACATATTAGCAGCATCAAGTGAGCCAGAAGCTCCACCAGCACCAACTAAAGTGTGAATTTCATCAATAAAAATGATGACATCTTTTGCTTTTTCAAGTTCAGTTAGAATTGCTTTCATTCGCTCTTCAAATTGACCTCTATATTTAGTACCAGCAACTAAAGAAGCAACATCAAGAGATATGATTCTTTTGTCGTATAAAGCACGAGAAATTTTCTTTTGAACAATGCGAAGAGCCAAACCTTCTACGATTGCAGTTTTTCCAACACCCGGTTCACCAATTAGAACTGGATTGTTTTTCTTTCTACGAGAAAGTACTTGAGAAACTCTTTCAATTTCTTTTTCTCTTCCAATAACAGGGTCTAGTTTGTCTTCGGCAGCAAGTTTAGTCAAATCTCTACCGAAATTATCCAATACTGGAGTTTTTACTTTTTCTTTTGAAGATTTTATTCTTGAAGCAGCAGAGTCAGCACTTGTATGAGTAGATTCGCCAGTACTTGGAACGCCATTCATTATGTTGTCTATTTCTTTACGTAACAGCTCGTAATTGACACCAAATTGAGCTAATATTTGAGCTGCAATATTTTCTTCATCTCTTAACAAAGAAAGAAGTAAATGTTCTGTGCCAATAGTATCTGATTTGTACAACTTAGCCTCAAGATATGTAATTTTTAATACCTTTTCAGCTTGTTTTGTAAGTGGAATATTACCAATTGCAAGACTAATACCAGTAGCTCTAACAGTATCTTCAATACCTTTTTTTAATTTATATAAATCTACGCCTAAGTTGTGCATTCCTTTAACGCCAATGCCGTCTCCATCACGTATAATTCCGAGCAATAGATGCTCTGTACCGATGTAGTTATGACCTAATCTTATAGCTTCTTCTCTGCTTAATCTGATTACATCATTCACACGATTCGAAAAATTACCTTCCATTTTAACCTTCTAAGATTGAGATTTTTCAAGTTTTGACAAAAAGTCATTAATATTAATATAAGTATAGTAATTGCTAATTACGTGCCATAGTTATCCACAGCATCAAAAACATATAAAGCTAATTACTTTTTGAATAAACGTTAAATAATAATTATTATTGGGAAAAAGAGATTAAATGTATAATTCAAATTGAATTTTAATGTAAAAATAACAATATTATGTATCATTAATGAATTACACTAATAATAAAGTTATTATTAATGTTATCACTTGATATAGTACCATAGTATATACCTGATGAAATTTTAAAGTAAGCCGTATTTAAAAAAATATATTTACTTATTCACTAACTTAACTAATTCAGGTGGAGGAAAAATAGAGAATGCTGAATGCTCTTTTAAATACATTAATAAATCTTCTTGTCCTTTGATAGATTCTAGAGATGTTGAGCTTGTTAAAGAACCAATGACTCCACCAACTAACCCTCCAATTATCCCCCCTGCAATAGCTTCACCACCTACAACCAACAAAGAATTTGATAAAGAACCAGTAATTGCGGATGCAAATATACTTGACATAAAAGCGAAAGTGCCACCTCCTATTAAAGCTCCAGTTTTAGCTCCTTGCCAAAAACCACTTTTCTTTTCAATTATAAGTGAACTAATATAAGATATTTTTATTTTAATCGCATTTTGAGAATAAGTCCAATTATATAGCCCTGCATTTGGAACAATTATTATTGATGAATCATTAGAATTCATCAACTGTCCTTGAATCATTTTCCCTGAAAAATCAACAATTATAATAGTTGGAAATACTTTTACCTCGTAATCTAAAACTATAGATTGCTTTGCCAAACCTTCTAAAGCTTTCCAATTTACTTCTCTTTCCTTATTTCGAAATAATTCAAACCCTTCAATATATGAAGCAAGATAATTTGCTAACTTTGAACTAATAATTAAACTTGTATCTGATAGAGCTCCATTTTCATTTCTAGTAATAACTATCTCTACTTTATTATCAGTTAATATTTTAGATTTAGCTGAAAAATAATTCTTGATGCTTGGGAAAAGTCCAAAATATTCTTTTTCACTTTTATCAATTTCAACTCCTAGTCTTGAACTGATTGAGAATTGTGCTTTAGTATTAATAGCACTAAGTAATATCAATAAGATTATTAATACTATATTTTTAAAATTCATTTTGTTTCTTATATCTGTTAAATAATACTAGTTTGATCTTATCAAAATACAATTCATATTTGTTCTGTTATTTTGTTTTAAATTTTTGAATTAGGTAAATCTACATAAAATTCAGAACCAGCTCCAAGTTCTGAATTGCAACCAACATTGCCGCCTATTGCTTGGGCTAATTTCTTGACGATTGACAGCCCTAAGCCTGTTGAATTTTCTCCTCCAGTTGGTTTGGCACTTAATCTAGTAAATTTCTCGAATAATTTTGACTTATCTTCATCACTTAGTCCTGGACCATCATCTATAACAGAGATTCGAGTAAAACTATCCACAATGCTAAATTGAATTTTTACTATTTTCCCTTGTGGAGAGTATTTAATAGCATTGGAAATCAAATTTTCTAATATTTGAAATAGCTTGTCTTTATCAGAATTCACAATATATTCTTTTTCAAAATTAAATTTAACTTCAATATTTTTCGATTGAGAATAGGTAATAAAATTAGTAACTATTTCATTAATTACTTCGTTGATTGAAACTTCTGATAAATTAATAGTGAATTTACCAGTTTCTAATCTATTAATATCCAACAAATTCTTAATTAGTTCATTCATTCTATTAGCTGTAGTTTGAATATCATTTGAACGTTTGATAATATCCTCTTTACCCATTTTGTCGTGATAAGATGAAATTAAAGTAGCTGACATATTAATACTTGCTAGTGGATTTTTTAAATCGTGAGCAACTATACCTAAAAATTCATTTTTCGCTTTATTTAAATCAATCAATAATTGATCAATAATTGATTTTGACTTCCTAATGATTCGTTAAATTTTGTAACTTCTTCTACTCTTTCGCTTTGAATTTGAAGCAATCTATCTACCATAGAGTTTACAGATTTGGCTACAAGATTAGTCTCTTTATTTCCTTTAACTTCGTCGGCTCTTGAACTAAGATCTCCAGTATCTATTTTTTCAGCAAACTTTTGTAATCGAACAAGTGGTAAAGTAATTTTTGAACTCATATAAAGAGTAATTACAAATCCCAAAACAAGTAAAACCAATTCTACTAATAAAATTTCTTTAAATGATTTTTTTTTCTGTTCGTAAAATTGATTTGTAGAAAAACCAACAACAAAAGTTCCTTTCAAATACTTAGCATCCCAATGCTCTTTAACATAGTATGTTTTGTTGTTAATAGAATTGGATTTAATCAAGTTATCTAATTCCTTTGTTGATTTTTCAAAACTAGGAGGGAAAGTTGCAATTGTTTCGTTTGTTTCATCTTTCAAAATAATACACACAAATTTTTTATCCTGTTTTACCCAATCGAAAACTTGGTTTATCGCATCAAAATTTTCTTTTGACAATCCAAGTTCTAACCCAAGTTTTACAGTTTTGGTTGATGTATTGATACTATCAAAATAAATACTTTCAAAAGATGAGATTTGCGAATTTAAAACATATAAAAAAGCAGTTGCTCCAGTAACAATTATTCCTAATGAAACAAAAAGTACTAATTGAGTTTTGAAACTAAGTTTGAAGAAGTGCTTTAACATTGAATTACTCTTTTACTTGAATAATCTTTACATCATCTGAAAGATTTTTATTAGATTCGACGTATCCAATTGCACTTTGATTTTCATTAACAAATCTTATTACTTCTTTTTCGCTTGAAAATACTTTTGGAGGAACTGCTTTGCCACTTAAGGATACTTGTAGCCAAATCCTACTAAGTTTGTTAGGAGTAACATCTAAATATGTACTACAAAAAGAACTTTTTGAATCACTATCTATGTTGTAATCAACTAATTGAATTTTAGTGTTATTAGGCCAAATAACAGAATGACCCAAAAAAATATTTTTTAAATAGTTTTTATCAATATATTTTATTGGATTTGCTTTGTTTACTATAATATAAAAGCAGAAAGCCTTAGATGTTATTAAACTAAATATTAATATAATTATCAATATATTTGAAATAATTTTTTTCATATATTTAAAAAGCTATAGCCAAACTAAGTCTATAAAGAGTACCTTTAATTGAATCTGAAATATACTCATGATCAATTTTTTGTATTTCAGCTTTTAAGAAAATATCTTTCCCAACATTATAATTTATTCCAAAAATCGCTAAATTTCTATTATCATTTTTCCTATCAAAATCTTTCAATACTGTCGAAAGTACAGTATAAGGAGTTAGTTTATCAAAAAATGTATATCCAAATAAGCAATAGAACACACCTGATGTTTGTTTGGTCTGGTCTTCACTTTTAAAATTCGAGAACATTCCTTCAAATTGGAAAATAAAATTTGATTTTTCGTATTGTACATCAAAACCAAGAGAAGTAAGGTATTGCTCACCCTTAGTTAATAAACCTAATTCACTTTCTTCTGAAAAAATAGAAGTCCCAACTTGCAAACCTTCGATTGAAGAAGGTCGATATTTAATTCTTGCATTATAAGAAAGGTTCTTATTATTATAAACACCTTTTACAGTTTCCCATCTACCAAATCCAAAGCCTAGAGTATAATCTATCTGTGATCCAGAGTTAGAGTCGCAATTAATTGTACCTAAAAATTCAACTCCTGCCATATATTTACCAAAAAGTCTTTGAGGATTGGAATAGGAGCCATTTGTTGCAAAATCTTGTTTTTTATACATTTCTGGTGCATCAACAGGAAGAAAAGAAGGTGCTGCGTCGTGAATTCTATTATAAAGTCCAAAGTCAGTTAAAAACTTGCCTGCTCTAATTATTAATTCAGGCTGAAATGAATGTTCTAAATAGGCTTCTGAAATTTTTATTGCGCCAACTGCGGTATCTGATGATATATCAAGATTATGTTCATATTCTAAATCAGTTAAAAATCTTGAATTAGATGACAGTTCAGAATTAGTAAAAAAGTTGATTCTTCTAAATTCTATATTTGATAATTTTTTATTTAAATCATAAGAGTTAAAGTCAAATTGAGAATATCCCCAAATATCAGGAGTTTTTGCTTTTACGTTCAAACTAATACTAAAAAGTATCAAAGAAATTATGTGTATATATTTTCTCAAACCAATCTTATTATTTATTAATATATTAATGTAATTTAATAATTTGTTTTACAAAAATAAGTAATATCTTTATATTTATAAGATATAAATTTGCTTGTCATAAAATATTTTTCTAGTTGTTAAACTATAATTAATAGTTATTCTAAAATTAATTAGTTATTTTTGCGTCATTAGTTGCATAAGCAATTAAAAAACAAGATTTTTTATGAAACAATGTCCAAATATTGAATATAAATTAGAAGAGTCCTTTGCATTTGTTGCTGGAAGGACTGCTCTTGCTATGTCTCGTATTATGGAACAAAAATTTCGTGAAGCAGGCTATGAGATTACTTCTGAGCAATGGAGTGTGCTTGTAAAACTTTGGGAAACTGATGGTAAAACACAACAAGAACTTTGTTGTGGAACAAATAAAGATAAACCAAGTATAACAAGATTAATTGATAATTTAGAAAAGTCAAATCTTGTTGTTAGAATTCCAGATAAAGATGATAGAAGAATAAATTTGATTTACTTAACAACCAAAGGTAAACAAATGAAAGAAGCTTTAATGGATATTGCTTTAGAAACTTATAAAGCAGCATTGGATGATATTGAAGACGAGAATGTTCTAATAGCTAGAGATGTATTAATCAAAGTTTTTAATAATATTATAAAATAAATACAATATTTTTTTGTTTTAATAGTTGTTGCACTAATTATTGTTTGTTTAACTAAAAAGGATATTTTATGAGTTCAAATCAGACTAACATGAAAAAGTTGGTTATGGCTACATTAGCGTCTGCTATTGTTTCTGCTGTTTTAAATAATATATATTTTATGATATATTGTAAGCTGACAGGTTTTGGCTTACCTGAAATATTGAATTTTGGATCTATTACTGCCGCATCAATATTCCCAACTTTGATAGGTGGATTAGTATACTATTTGTTGAATAAGTATACTAGCAAAGGTGATATGATTTTTACAATTTTGTCTTTGGTATTAGCAATTTTAAGTGTTGGAGGAAATTTTAAAGCCACTTTGCCTAATGGTATGCTAACTCCAGCAGGGTTTGTTATAGCAACAGTTCCAATGCATTTAATACCAGCAATAGTTGCAGTAATAGTTTTACCTAAATTTTCAAAATAGTTTAGTAAAAAAGATAATAAATAATTAGTTTAAAAGAACATCAGATTATATAAAATGGAAATAGGAATAGATAGTTTTGCAATTAATCCACCAAATTCAGGAATAAGTAACACACAAGCATTAAGTGAGTTACTTGATAGAATTGAATTAGCTGATCAAGTTGGTTTAGATGTTTTTGGAATTGGTGAACACTATAGGCAAGAATTTTTAGATTCAGCACCAACAATTATTCTTGCTGCTGCTGCTTCTAGGACAAAACAAATTATTTTGACAAGTGCAGTTACAGTTTTAAGTGCAGCCGATCCTGTGAGAGTATTTCAAAATTTTTCTACTTTGGATTTAATATCTAATGGAAGGGCTGAAATTGTCGCAGGTAGAGGTTCTTTTATAGAATCATATCCATTATTTGGACTAAATCTTAATGATTACGACAATCTTTTTGCAGAGAAGCTGGACTTATTATTAAAAATTAGAGATAATGAAGTTGTTAATTGGTCAGGTAAATACCGTCCTTCATTAAATAATCAAGCTATTTATCCACGTCCATTTCAAAATAAACTTCCGATTTGGCTTGGAGTAGGTGGAACACCAGCTTCATTTATAAGAGCTGGAACATTAGGATTGCCTCTGATGGTTGCAATAATTGGTGGTGAAACACATAGATTCAGACCTTTGATTGATTTATATCGACAAGCAGGCGAAAAAGCTGGTCATTCGATAGAACAATTAAAAGTGGGGCTTCATTCACTTGGCTATGTAGCAAAAAGTAAAAATGATGCAATTAGAGACTATTATCCTGGATATGCCGAAATGTTTACTAAAATTGGACAAGAAAGAGGATATCCACCTGTTACAAGAGGAAGTTTTGATGCACAAAATGGCGAACTGGGTGCTTTGCTTGTAGGTAGTCCAGAAGAAGTTGCATCAAAAATAATTAGACATAGTAAAGCACTTGGAGGTATATCGAGATTTACTTTTCAGATGGATTCTGGTCTTTCTCATCAAGAACTGATGCAATCAATTGAATT
The DNA here is from genome assembly GCA_026390675.1 of Candidatus Kapaibacterium sp. Lineage (GTDB taxonomy): Bacteria > Bacteroidota > Ignavibacteria > Kapaibacteriales > UBA2268 > JAPLFM01. The sequence continues at coordinate 13,361 of JAPLFM010000304.1, forward strand.
AATAGGTACAAAAGTATTACCTTTAGTAAATTCTGAAAGGTAACTTTTAATCATTTTCAATTCAATAAATTTTACGAAATGAAATAAATAAGAATTAAAAAACAAATTTTCAAAATAACATAATCAAAAGGACAAAAAAATGTCAATGCCATTATTACAAACAGGCAAAATCGGAAAATATACAACTAAAAATAGAGTTGTAATGGCACCTATGACTCGTAGTCGTGCAGTAGGTAATGTAGTAAATGATTTGACTACTTTATATTACAAACAAAGATCGAGCGCTGGTCTTTTGCTAACAGAAGCTACTCAAATCTCTACTTTAGGAGTAGGATATATCAATACCCCGGGTATCCATACAACTGAACAAGTTAGAGCTTGGAATAATGTTACAAAAACAGTTCACGATAACAATGGATTGATCTTTAATCAATTATGGCATGTTGGGAGAGTTTCACATTCATCATTTCATAATGGAGAATCTCCAGTTTCAGTTTCAAATATTGGAATAGAAGGTCAAACTTATACTTATGAAGGTATGAAAGATTTTTCAGTTCCAAGAGCATTGGAAACAAAAGAGATCATTTCAACTATCAAGGATTATAGAAATGGTGCAATCAATGCAATGTCTGCTGAATTTGATGGAGTAGAAATTCACGGAGCTAATGGATATTTACTTGAACAGTTTTTGACTTCTGGTTCAAATAAAAGAACTGATGAATATGGTGGAAGTTTGGAAAATAGAGTAAGATTAGTATTAAACATCTTGACAGAAGTATGTGATGCTATTGGTAGTGATAAAGTAGGGATAAGATTTTCGCCAGCAAATATAGGTTTAGGTATATCTGATGAAAATCCAAAAGAAACTTATGAATATTTATTAAATAAATTAAATGATTATAATTTAGCGTATGTTCATCTTATGAACCCATTTATGCCAGTAGATAATCCAAACTATGTAAACAATGTAACTGAGCATTTTAGAAAAATTTATAAAGGCACGATTATTACAAACGCTGGATATGACAAAGATAAAGGTAATTTAGTTATTGAAAAAGGTGATGCTGATTTTGTGTCTTATGGTAGATTACTTTTATCAAATCCAGACTTGGTTGAAAGATTTGAAAAAGGAGCAGAATTAAATAATTTCGACCATACTACTTTTTATGGTGGCGATGAAAAAGGATATACTGATTATCCATTTATGAAGTAATATTTAAGATGTTTTATCAAGGAAAATGGTTTGATTTTAATTTTAAATAAGGATTAGATTGTTGGAAATTTATAGATCAAAGTAAAATTTTGTGGAAAAGTCTTTGTAAAGTAGGATTTTTTCCGTAAATTGTTAATCGTGTATTTTTATTCTTTCATTTATTTTTTAAAGAAGGTAACTCAATGCCTAAAATGAAATCAAATTCAGCTGCTAAGAAACGTTTTAAACGTACTGGTAGTGGTGGATTTAAGAGAAAACAGGCGTTTATGTCTCATATCTTGACCAAAAAAAGTAGCAAACGTAAACGTAATTTACGTAAATCAGCAATGGTTGACTCTACAGATATGGGCAGATTGAACGTATTACTTCCTGGTTCTTAATATTCCTGTTTTTTTTAGCACAAGGGGATGAAGCTCTCCCTATGCTATGTTATAAATAATTTTTAATTTATTAAAGGAGAAACTGATGAGATCAGTTAATAAAGTAGCTTCGCGATTGAAACGTAAAAAATTCCTAAAGCTTGCAAAAGGTTATTGGGGACGTAGAAAAAACGTATGGTCAGTTGCGAAGAATCACATTGAAAAAGGTTTAACTCACGCTTATGTGGGTAGAAAACTTAAAAAACGCCAGTACCGTAGCCTTTGGATTGTACGTATCAATGCTGCAGCTAGATTGAATGGCACAACTTATTCTAAATTAATTCACGCTCTTTTATTAAAGAATATTGTGATTAATCGTAAAGTCTTGGCTGATTTTGCAATGAATAAACCAGAAATCTTTACTGCTATTGTAAAACAAGCTATTGGATAAATATTAATTTTGAATTTAGATTAAAAAAACCTTGCAAAAATTTGCAAGGTTTTTTTGTTTTTGTTTAAAATGATTTTATGAAACTTTTATCTTAACAGATAAATTTTACTTACTCATAAAAGCTGTTATGTTGCAAGTGATTTCTATATTGATTAAAAATTGCAGATTTAGATATAAAGCCAATATATTTTTTGTCATCAATAACAGGCAAATTCCAAGCATTGCAGCCATCGAATTTCTTCATAATTGTTTCAAAGTTATCTTCGGTCAAAATATAATCTGCTGGTTCGTGCATTAAATCACTAACTATAATTGCATCATACATTTCATTTGTGAACATAAATTCTCTTACATCATCAAGTAATACTATTCCAATTAAATAACCCTTTTTATTACAAACAGGAAACAAATTACGTTTTGACTGTGCAATTTTATCAATAAAATACCTCAATTTAATTCCGGGTTGGATTACCATAAAATCTCTTTCAATAAAATCAGCTGGATTAAGTTCTTCTAAAACCGATTTATCTTTGTCATCAGGATTCCACTTACCCTCCTCAACTAAAGACATTATATAAATTGAATGAGGGTTAATAAATCTTTTTACCAAAAATGACATAGCAGATACTATCATAAGAGGTACCATAAGAGAATATCCATTTGTGCCTTCTGCAATCAAGAAAATGGCAGTTAAAGGTGCGTGAATAACCCCACTAAGCAATCCAGCCATTCCTACAGCCATAAAATTTTCAGTTTTCAGTTCAATAATTCCTGAAATTTGTAACGAGTATGAGAAAACAAATCCAGCTAATGCACCTGTAAATAGCGAAGGGGCAATAATACCACCGTTACCTCCTGAACCAATAGTAACAGAAGATGCAAAAACTTTTAGTAACATAATTGAACTAACAAAAATCAATATTGTAATATGGTAGTTTTTAAATTGGTAGAAAAAACTTTTTTCCAAAATATGATTATAATTCCCCTTGAATAAATCAGATAAACTTTCAAAACCTTCACCATATAAAGGAGGAAAAAAGAAAATCATTAGCCCAAGAATTAATGCTCCGATAAATACTTTTCTAAATGAACTATTAAACTTAATAAAAAGTTTTTCAACTAATTTAGTAAAATGAACCATATATGCTGAAACAACTCCACAAAATGCACCAAATACAAAATAAAAAGGAATGGCTTTAAAT
>JAPLFM010000304.1:16657-24155 GCA_026390675.1 Candidatus Kapaibacterium sp.
TGCAAAGTAAATTGGAACAAGCTTTCAGGCATTAAAAGTTTTGAAATAACAGCACCTGAAGCCGATGCAATTAAAAGAGGAATAAAAGCAGGAATAGAAAATTCTGTCAATAGAACTTCCATTACAAAGATAACTCCCCCAATTGGACTATTGAAAACGCTTGCAATACCAGCAGCAGCACCACATCCTACTAACAAAGTTTTATTTTTAAGATTTAATCTTAACACTCGAGAAATGCTAGAACCAATTGCAGCACCTGTTATAACAATTGGGGCTTCCAAACCAACAGAACCACCAAAACCTACAGTCATAGCACTAGTAACTATATGAGAGTACATTTTGTGGAATGGCATTTCAGTTTTATTTTTAGAAAGAATAAAAATCAAATTACTTAAACCCTTGTCAAAGACTCCTTTATGAAAGAGCTTTACATATATAGTAGTTAAAAGTAACCCAATAAATGGATAGAAAAAATAAGGGTAATTTGCATATTCTGAATTGAGCCAAAAGAGTAATACATATTCTAGAAAATTAACAAACTTTTTAAGAATTACTCCAGCTAAACCAGAAAGTAAACCAATCAAGAGGCTAATAACTACTATTAAATTTTTATTACTTAGAGTTCTTCGAAGTGCAAGTAGATTTAATATAAAAAATCTATTAATATTTTTAGCTAAATTATTCATTATGGTATGGTTCGCCTTTAAGTATTGTAAACCCACGATAGAGCTGTTCTAAAAAAAACAATCTTATCATTTGGTGTGAAAAAGTCATTTTAGAAAGAGCAATTTGCAATAGTGCTTTTTCTTTTATCTCATCTGAAAATCCATACGCTCCTCCAATTACAAAAACCAAATCTTTTGAGTTATTCATTTTCTTTTGCAAAAAGTCAGAAAATTGTATTGAATTTAATTCCTTTCCTTTTTCATCGAGTAGGATTAAGTCTTCTTTTCCAAAATTAACTTTATCAATTATTTTCTTGCTTTCTAAATTTTTGATTTCTAGAATATTCTTGACTTTTACTTCTCCAAACTCTATAATTTCAATATTGGTATAGTGTTTTAGTCTATTAAGATAAATTCCGATCCCATCATTTAAATATTTTGCTGAAATTTTACCTGTTGCAAATAACTTAATTTTCATTTTTTTGTAGTTTTTTAATTTACAAATCTAACTATAAAATTATTACTTTGTTTTTAATAATTTCTATAATTAATTTAGTTATAATATTTTTGCCAAATTTTAGCATATTTATGTCAAAACAAATTTCAAGAACAGTAAAAATAATTCAAAAAATGCAATCTGGTGGTAAATTTACTACCAATGAAATTTTAGAATTTTTAAGTCATGATGATATTGAAGTAAATTTAAGAACAATTCAAAGAGATTTGAAAACACTTGAAGATTTGAATGTGATTGAAAATGAGAACCCAAAAAGTAATGAACTAATTTGGAAAATTATTAAAGAAAATATTGTAACCAAAAAATCAAGAAAACTAAAATCAAGTGAGTTAATATCTTTTTATATTCTTAAATCACAATTAAAATCATTTAAATCTACAATGATTGAAGATGAAATAGAAGTATTGACAAGAATTATTGAAGAAATTGCACCTGATGATGTATTTAAAAATATTTACTGGGATCAATCATTAGGAGCTTTTGATTATAAACAGTATGATGCAATTGTAAGAAGATGTATAACTTACATTTCTACAGAAAAATGGGTTGATCTTCAGTATGATACTGGTGGAAATGGAAAGATAAAAAACATTGTTGCTTTTCCTTGCAGTTTATTTAATTATAATGGCAATCTATATCTTGCTATTTATGAATATAAACATAAATCTTATATAGCTTTAGCTATTCAAAATATTGAATCAATGATTGAGAAAGAAGATTTTTATACTAAAAAGCCAGTATTTGATTATCACGAATTTGCTAAAAGTAGGTTTGCAGTTTACAATGGTGAGATACATAATGTTAAACTTAAAATAAGCTCAGATGTAGCTAAATATTTTGTAAATAGAACATGGCATATAACCCAAGTTTTAAGAAAACAAACCGATGGTTCTTATCTTTTAACTATGGATGTTCCAATAGGTGAAGACTTAGTAGCTTGGATTATGAGTTGGTCACCTAGTATAGAAGTTTTAGCACCTCAAAAACTTATAGATAAGTTGTCAGACAAAATAACAAAAAGTTTGAAATTGTATATTTAAATAACAAAGATTAAATAAAGGAGCTAAAATTATTCTAATTTTAGCTCTCCTTCCCATTTCGCCATTACAACAGATGCTAAACAGTTACCTATTAAATTAATACTTGTTCGAGCCATATCCATTAGTTCATCTACCCCAAGTATTATAGCAATTCCTTCTAATGGCAAGCCAAATGTAATTAGAGTTCCTGATAAAACAACTAATGAAGCTCGAGGTACTGCAGCTATTCCTTTACTTGTAAGCATTAAAGTTAACATCATAGTAATTTGTTGCCAAATAGAAAGATGTACACCAGCAGCTTGAGCTACAAAAATTGATGCAATTGCCAAATACAAAGTTGAACCATCTAGATTAAATGAATATCCTGTAGGCAAAACAAAAGAGACAATTCTTCTAGGGACACCAAATTTAACCATAGATTCCAAAGCATCAGGTAAAGCAGCATCAGAAGAAGTAGTTGAAAATGCAATTAAGGCTGGTTCTTTTACAGCCATCATAAATCTTTTAATTGGTATTTTTGCTATTAACATAATAGGAATGAAAACCAATAAAAAGAATGCAATCAAAGCACCATAAAGAGTTAATACTAATTTCCCTAAATTTACTAATACTCCAGCTCCACTATGCCCAACAGTAAAGGCAATCGCAGCTCCAATTCCAATTGGAGCGAATTTCATTACTAACCCAGTAAATTTAAACATTACTTCTGATAAACCTTCACAAAAGTTTAGAATTGTTTCTTTGTGCTTGCCCTTAACTTTTGAAAGTGCAATTGCAAATAAGATACTAAAAAAAACTATTTGTAATACATCATTTGCTGCGGCTGCTTCTATAAAACTTTTCGGTACAACATGCTCAATTATCGAACTAAATGTAATTTTGTTTTGAGATGCTATTTCCATAGTTTTAACATCAGGTGGAGGAAGTTTTATCCCAACTCCTGGTTGAACAAAATTTACAGCAGTTAATCCTATTATCAAAGCTAAAGTTGTTGCAATTTCAAAATAAACAATTGATCTAAAAGCCAATCTTCCTACTGCTTTTAAATCATCGCCATGCCCAGCTATTCCAACTACCAAAGTTCCAAAAATGATTGGAACAATAATTGATTTTATCATTCTAAGAAAAATATTTGAAATAACTTTAAGATTTTGGGATTCGGTTGGGAAAAAGTAACCAAATGTAGCACCGAGAATCATTGCTACCATAATCCACTTTGTAAGTGAGATGTTTTTGAGGAAATTCCAGCTTTTAATTATCATATATCATTCTTTAATTAAACTATGTGCAATATTAAGAAAGAAAAGTTGTGCTACAAAGGACTTTTTTTATTAATTTTGCTAAAATAAAAATAGAATAGTTCAATTGATTTAAATTTTCAATTTTTTAATAATTTTTGAGGTAGATTAATGAAGAAAGTATTTTTCTTATTTGCATTAGCTTTGTTAGCTTTTGGTACTCAGCAAACATTTGCTGCTGATGGTACACCAGGTGAAGGTTCTTTAGGTCTGGGAGTAGCAATCAATACATATCCTTTTGTAAGCAACAACTTAGGTGGAGTTATAGGTTACAATATTAGTAATAACTTGCAAATTGGACTAAAATTAGGTTTCGGAATTGGAATGGAACTTGATGTGCCGAGTATTAATGGTACTGAAACTAAAACCTACACTAGCACTCTTATTGGTCCTTTCGCAAGATACTATTTGTCAACAATCAAAACTTTAAGACCATTTGTTGATGCAGGAATGGAAATTGGAACATACCAAAGAGTAAATGGTGACTATACTTATATGAGAGTAAATGTTGGTGGTGAGTGGAATCCTTATAAGAGTTTTGGAATTATTGGAGGATTAAATTTTGTTAGTTATGAAAGCAATCATAAAGTTTTAAATATTGGTTTGGGCGCTCCATTTATTGGTGCTACTTGGTACTTTTAAATTAGTTTAAGTTTTTTAGGGGGTGATAAAATTACCCCCTAAAATATTTTGAATTACTTTTTATTGTCAAATTTTACAAAGTCAACAATTTTATTTTCTAAATCATATACAGTCATAGTTAGACTTTGCTCAAAGTATTTGAAAATTGCATAATGATATACTTTAGCAGATTTAATTACATATTTTGCTTCAGTTGGATTGTATAATGGCGAACCTCCTCCTCCTAACACGAAATGATTAATTCCATTTATAAGATTGTGCTGATAAAAGTGCGAATGTCCTGTTAAGACTATATCAACATTATTTTTTTCAAATATTTCAGATGTATATGCTATCATATTTTTGTTTTCATTATGAGCACCTGCAGAATATGCAGGAATATGAAATGCAACAATTTTCCATTTAGCTTTTGAATTTTCCAAATCTTTTTTTGCAAACTGCCACTGTGGTGCATTTTTAGTTACATTTTGTTCGGTTGATAAAACAAGAAAATGAAAATCCCCACAATCAAAAGAATAATATCCTTTATCATTTGAATTACAAGTAGGTGAATCAGTAAAAGCTTGAGTGTTTGTTATCCACTTTTCGTGATTGCCCACAGCATTGTAAAATGGAACATTTGCAGCCATTTCAAGCTGCTGAGGTATGAAAAATTCTTCTTTCCATAATTTGTATGAACCATCATAAGCCAAATCACCTAAGTAAACGGAGAAATCAGGATTTTTACTCATCATTCCTTCTGTAATTTTAGCAAAAATTTTAGGAGCTGATCTGCTATCTCCATAACTAGCAAAAGTAAAATTACTAGACTCACCTTTTTTAACTAGTGTTTTAAAGCCACCTGTATAATTTGCATCCTTAGTTTCTAATGAATAAGTATATTCTGAATTTGCATCTAACTTATTTAAAGCAACTCTGTGAACATAAGTTTTAGGAGTAGTTTCAGTTTCTTTGAAATATGAACTTTCAATGGTTTTATTTATTGAAGCATTTATTTTAGATTTATAGTTGATTTTAACTTTTTCTTGTGAGTCAGTTTCAACCATAATTACTATTTCATTTGAAGTTAGTCCTTGTAAATATGGTCTCATTAAAACCTTTGCATTAACATTATAAGTTAAAAGTATAATAAATATTATATAAATAATTTTCTTCAAAATTCCTCCGATGTTATTATTTTTATTCATTTACGATTTAAAATGATTTCAAGTGCTTTCATTTAATACATTTTATTTTCAAATTTGTTTTAAAATGTAATGATGAAACATTAAAAATATGATTGTAATTTTAGTTTTATATACTAATTTGCATTTTAACAAAATTCAAATAATAATAATATAGAAAATGAATGACCAAACAGATATTGATGAAACATTTGAAGATGTAAATATTAAAAATTACAACCACATTGAAATTGAAGAAAAAGATAAATACTTAAAATTTTCTAACTATTTGATTTATGGTGGATTAGTTTTAATTTTTGTTGGACTCTTTGTAGAATTTACTTTTAACAAAAGTAATATTGAGTTACTTGGATACTTGGGTGAATATGTAGGAGGAGTAGTAGGAAGTTTTTGGACTTTGGCTGGAGTTTTATTATTTTATTCTGCTTTAAATAGGCAAGGTAAAGAATTCTTACTACAAAGAGAACAATTAGAGCTACAAAGGTACGAACTTTCTCAGCAAAGAGAAGAACTTAAGTTACAAAGATATGAGACTGAGCTTCAAAGAAAAGAATTTGAAAGGCAAACCGAACAATTAAAAGAACAAAACTTAACACTTTCGATCCAAAAATTTGAAAATACTTTTTTCCAATTGTTAGGTTTGCATAATGAAATTGTTAATTCAAATGAAAGTAGAGACCTTGCAAAAGATTGGGCAAAAAAACTTTATTTGAGATTTATTGGAAAGTATCAAAGATTGTTAGAAGAAAATTCAAATCAAAAAGAACTTATTAATGAATCCTACAAACTTTTTCCTAAAAGATTAGAATATTTGGATAGATATTTTAATAACTTATATTATTTGTTAGAGTTTATTCACAAAAGTAGAATTGAAGATAAAAGCTTTTATACAAGTATTGTAAGAGCTCAATTAAATGTGTATGAGCAACTTCTGTTTTTTTATTTTGCTAATAGTGAGCTTTCACCAAACAATACAATTTATTTAATTGAGGAATATGAATTGTTAAAGGGATTGCCAATTGAAGAACTAATTGATTCGACTCATAAAACATATTTAAATCCAAAAGGATTTGGAGTTTCTAGTTTTTAAGTTTTCATTAATATTAAATCAGAGTTCTAATAATATTTATATAATGATTCTAAGATCAAATCCTTAAAACAATTTTTAGGTATATTAAAAGTCATTACATCAATAAATTAACTAATGTTTTGTTAAGATTATCTGAATTAAACAAATAGCATAAAAAATAGAATTTAAGAAAATGTCATATCAAGAAAATAGTAATTTTGTAAACACAGCCCGTAAGTGGCGACCACAAAGATACCAAGATGTAATTGGTCAAGAACATATCACCACGACTCTTAAAAATGCAATTGAAACACAACGAATTCATCATGCATATTTATTTTGTGGTCCTCGTGGAGTTGGTAAAACTACTACAGCTCGTATTCATGCAAGAGCAGTTAATTGTTTAAATCCACAAAATTTTGAACCTTGTAACGAATGCGAGTCTTGTATTGCAATTTTAGAAAACCACTCAATGGATGTAATTGAAATTGATGGTGCTTCCAATAATGGTATTGATGATATTAGAAAATTGCGTGAAAATGCAAAATATCCACCATCTGTTGGCAAATTCAAAATGTATATTATTGATGAAGTGCACATGCTTACTACTTCAGCATTCAATGCATTACTGAAAACACTTGAAGAACCTCCCCCTCATTTACTATTTGTTTTCGCTACTACTGAAGCACATAAATTGCCTGATACAATTATTAGCAGATGTCAGAGATTTGAATTTCGCAGAATGGAGATCCCAACTGTTGCTAAGCAATTACAAGTTATTGCAGAAAGTGAGAAGATAGAAATAGATAATGCTTCATTGCTAGCAATAGCCAAAAAAGCTGATGGTTCAATGCGAGATAGTCAAAGTATTTTTGACCAAGTAATTGCTTTTTGTGGCAAAAATGTAAAATATGAAGATTTAGCTTCTTCTCTAAATTTGATTGATGAGGATTTTTATTTCAAAATTTCAAATAGTATAAAAGAAAAAAATTATTCAGAGATGTTTGAGATTTCTTATAATGTAATAAATCGAAGCTATGACTTACAAGAATGTGTAAATGGACTTATTGAACATTTTAGAAA
>JAPLFM010000304.1:24179-35544 GCA_026390675.1 Candidatus Kapaibacterium sp.
TTCAGACTACAAATGAAGTTAAGTTTCTTGAAGCATCAGAGAATACTAAAATAAGATATGAAGAAGAATCAAAAAGGTTTTCAAGAACAGACTTACTTCGTTATATTAATCATTTGATTACAACAGAGAGGGATTTGAAATTTGCACCACAACCAAAATTAAGATTTGAAATTGCTTTGTTACAGCTTGCATCTATGGATACAAGTTATGAAATTGAAACTTTATTAAGGGAATTAAAAACTCTTGAATTTGATTCGGGAGAGCAAAAAAAAAACTCTAGTTTAAAAAGTAATAATAGAGAAATAGTAGAGATAAAAGAAGTTGTTAAAAAATCTTCAGAACCAGTACAAGAAACAAATACTGTTTTAAATACAGAAATTAATCCTAAAGTCCCAGAAAATGAAGTTATTAAAATAGACAATATTGGGAATGTTTGGGAAAAGTTTTTAATGGCTAAAGCTACTACTGCAAATGGATTAATTGTTTTGCAATCTTGTACTTTCGAATTCTTCACTGACAATGTAATAATTCATAGTGAAACCGAATTTGTAATTCAAAAACTTCAAGCAAGTAAAACAAAATTAATGGATGAGCTACTAAATTATTTTGGAAGACGAATTGAAGTAGATTTTTCACTTGGTACAATTGCTAAAACTTATGAAATTTCAAACCCAATCAAAATAAATACTTCTGACAAAGATACATCAAACTTACAATCTCAGTCTAAAGTAGTGAATAGTTCAAAAAGAGAAATTTCGGAAATAGAAACTTATTTGATTGAAAATTTTAATGCTGTGTTAGTTTCTGAAAATTAATTCCGATCGCATTTGTTAATTGAAATACATCTTAAAACTTTTAATTAAAAGTAATTATTTTACTTTTTGAATATGTTGGTAATCTTTAAGATTAATCCAATTACCACCCCATTCCCATTGTCTTTTTAACATTTCTGATACAATTTTTGATTTGGAATGTATTACACCTTTGGCTTTAATATTATATTTTGCTCCAATTGGTTCTACTCTGCCATCTTTATGAATAGCTGGATTTATAAGTGGATTAATATCAATAGCTCTACCCCAAGAGTGGTTGGAAGGTCTGTTTGAATTGGAGACCAGCCTATAATTAAATGCTGAAGTATTATTAGCAATCATTGAGGAATCATCACTCCAACCATATTTAACAATAGGTATCACAGATTTAACTGGGAATTTAGTAGATTTGATTAATTCAAATAAGTAAACGAAATCTTTTTCAAGCGCTGCATTAATTACTAATTGTCCTTGATGGAGTTTATTATCAAAAGAATAATACTGCACATTTAATAATTTCATAGAGTCGAGTATTGTTTTTGGAGCTTTTGAACCTTGAATCGCTTCTAAAAGAGTTATGTTACTATCAACTATTACTTTTTCATTTAGTTCATATTTAAAAATATATGATGATAAAAACAAGCAAAATATCAACAAGATTAAAATCTTCTTCATAATTTATTTCCTATTGTGTAACTAATTCAATATCTTTGTAATTGTAAAAAACATAATTTAAGCAATAAAAATCAAATTTAATTTAAAAATATGCAAGAAATTAAAGATATAGAAGAAATCAAGACCGATATAAAGAAAACAACAAAGATAGATTTTGCAGTTGCAATTGTACCTTTTATAATTGCAATAATACTGTTTGCTTTAGTTTGGCTAAAAGTTGAAACTGAAGTTGTTGATCCTTGGGTTGCGGCAATACAAAAAATTGATAATTCAAGAACTGAAAAAGATGAGAAGAAAAAGAAAATGCTCTTAGATGAAGGTGGTAAAGACCTTAAAGATGTAATGACTAAATACCCATTTCATGCAAGAGTACATTTTTTTATGGGTTATTATTTTATGAATATTGGTGAGACAGATTCTGCAATATTTTATTTGCGTAATGCTATTAATATGGGTAAAGGTGCAGTAGTAAATCAAGTAGATGCCCAAGCTATGACAATGATTTCACAGGTAACTCTTACCAAAGCTTCAAAAGAAATTCAAAGTAATAATTTTGCTGGGGCAAAAAAGACTCTCCATGCTAATAAAATGTACAATCCAGCTGATCCAAATTTCCCTTATTTGCTTGGAGTTTGTTCTCAAAACTTAAATGAAATGGATAGTGCTGCATATTTTTATACTAAAACTCTTCAAATTGATCCGAATCATGGGCCTGGCAAAGAAAATCTGGGTAATGTAAGTTTTATGTTCGGGACAACTAAATTAAATAAAAATGAGAATGCTGAAGCTGAAAAAGACTTTAGAAAAGCAGTTGAACTAGCACCTAATTTTGCTCAAGCTTTCAATAACTTAGGCATTTCATTATTACGTCAAAATAAATCTAAAGACGCAATTGAAATTTTTGAAAGAGCTGTTTACTTAAATCCTAAAGAGCCTTCATTTAAAGGTAATTTAGAGATAGCCAAAAAGAATTCAGGAATAAGCTCTGCTTCATCAATTAAATGATAAGGTTTAAATGTTAAACATTGGTGTGGTTGGTTGCGGATATTGGGGAAATCATATTTTAAGAAATTTTAATTCTTCTGAGAATTGGAATTTAGTAATTGCATGTGATAAAGAACAATCTCAAATTAATAAAGTAAAATCATTATACTTAAATACTAGATTTACTTTAGATTTTAATGACATATTAAATGACCCTAATATTGATGCGATTGCTATTTCAACTCCAGTTAGCTCTCATTTTGAACTTGCTAAAGCTACTCTACTTGCTGGTAAGCATGCTTGGGTAGAAAAGCCTTTAACTTCGACTAAAGAAGAATCTGAAGAACTAATTGAAATTGCTAGTTCTAAAAATCTTATATTAAATGTTGATCATACATTTATTTATACTTCATCAGTTCAAAAAATTAAAAATTTGATTGATAGCAATGATTTAGGCGACATTTTGTATTTTGACTCTGTAAGAATTAATTTAGGTCTTTTCCAACATGATGTTAATGTAATTTGGGACCTTGCACCTCACGATATTTCCATTATTCAATATTGTATAGGTAAAAAGCCAATAGCAGTAAATGCAACTGGAGCTGGATTAGTTAAATATGGATTAAAAAATTTAGAGAACATAGCTTATGTTACTATTCATTTTGATGATTGGTCAATTGCTCATTTACATTTAAATTGGCTTTCACCAGTTAAAGTAAGAAAGATTATTATTGGCGGGACTAAGAAAATGTTGGTGTTTGATGATATGGAACAAAGTGAAAAATTAAAAATCTACGACAGTGGCGTAAAAGTTACTTCGAGAGACGATATTTACGACGCTCTGGTTCAATATCGTATTGGAGATATGTATTCTCCTTCAATTGGTAATAAAGAGGCCTTAAAGGAAGAAGTAGAACATTTCTATCAATGTATATTGAATGGTCAACATACTATTACTGATGGTGAAGCAGGACTTTATGTTGTAAAGATATTAGAAGCAGCGAATGAATCTATTAGATTAAATGGTGAAAAAATTAAAATTATCTAATTTCTAAAATTTATTTAAAACCTTAATGCTTTTTGGATTGTACTCTGTAATAAATAGTACTATGCAAGAGTATAATCCAAAAAAAACATAACTATCCTGTGGTTAGGTTGGAAATTCAAATCTTAACTCTAATATTTTGTTACAAAATCTAAATAGTTTTCTTGATTTATTCCTTTTAATATTGCGTTTGGGTAGGCTTTTTCAAAAGTTAATGGGAATTTTATTTTTCTCTTAGAATTCCATTTGAATTCAAATGCACTCAAGTTCCCATCATTTTCTTCTAAATAATCAATTTCTTGTTGTTGTTTGGTTCTCCAAAAATATCTATTGCCTGTAAGTTCATTAAACTTCAAATATTTAAATCTTTCACAAATCAGATAATTTTCCCATAATGCACCTGTATCTTGCCTAAGATCTATATTATTAAAATTCGAAATAATAGCATTTCTAATCCCATTATCATAAAAATATATTTTTCTAGATTTTTTAAGTTCGTTGCGAACATTTCTACTAAAAGCTCTTAATCTAAAAACAACAAAAGTCTTTTCTAACAAATCAATATACCTTAACAGAGTTGCATAATCAATACCAACTAATTGCGAAAGTTCAGTATATGATACTTCTGAGCCAATCTGTAATGCTAATGCTTCTAATAGTCTTTCTATTACTTCGGGCTTGCGAACATCCTGAAAACTAAATATATCTTTATATAAATAACTAGAACTTAAGTTTGACAAGATTAGTTTTGCATCACTTGGATTATTTACAACGTCAGGGTAAGTTCCATAAATTAGTCTAGAATGTAAAAGTCTTCTTTCAGTTAATGCTCCATGATGATTAACTAACTCTTCGGTTGATAATGGTAAAAGCAAGTACTCAATTTTTCTTCCAGTAAGTGGCTCATTTACATCATTTGATAATTCCAAAGCAGAAGAACCAGTGATTATAAACTGCTTGTCTTTAAAATTGTCAGTCATTAATTTGAGAGTTAAGCCAATGTTTTTTACTCTCTGAGCCTCATCAATAAATACAATTTTTGAATTACCTATAAGTTGAGAAATACTACTTGAAGTAGCATCTGTGAGTAGTCTTCTTATGTCTGGTTCATCACAATTAAAGAATATTGTACTTTCGTTTGTCAAATCTTTAATTTCATTTATCAAAGTTGTTTTACCAACTTGTCTTGGTCCAACAATAATAATTGCTTTACCTTTAAAAAGTCTGTTTTTAAGGAATATGTTTAATGTTCTTTTTATCATATTACAAATATACAAACTATTCAACAATAAATACAACTATTTTTGATTGTAATCTTAGAAAAATATGTTTTTACAAGAGTATAATCCAAAAAAAGCATAACTATTCATTGATTAGGATTGTAATATTTAAAGTTTAATAATAGAAATAAAAGAGATCTAAAGTGCTAAAACACCTAAAATAGTTTCTTCACTAGCACCTGTAACTGAAATAATGTTACTTTTAAAACCACATAAAAACTGAAATGCAAGAAATGCAAAGCAAACTGCTTCTTTTGCATCAGGGTTTAACCCTAAATGTTCAGTTGTTTTAATATTAGCATTAGGCAGTTCGATTTTTAAATTATTCATTATAGACTGGTTGTGAATCCCACCGCCTGAAGCAATAATAGTATTGGTTCTATTTGCAAACAATCTAATATTTTCAGCAATTGAGTATGCAGTAAAGTATGAAAAAGTTGAAAGAAAATCATCTGGTTCAATTATATACTTATTTACTAAAGACTCAAAATAACTTTTACTAAATAGTTCTCTACCAGTTGATTTTGGAGGTGGTGTCTTAATAAAACTGATTGATTTAAGTTCATCAAAGAGTTCATAATTAACATTACCGTTTAATGAATGTTCTCCATTTTTATCAAAAGGTTGATT
This sequence comes from Candidatus Kapaibacterium sp., assembly GCA_026390675.1. GTDB lineage: Bacteria > Bacteroidota > Ignavibacteria > Kapaibacteriales > UBA2268 > JAPLFM01. Next base: position 29,606 of record JAPLFM010000304.1, read on the forward strand.
ATAAAAATGATTTGTTGCAAAATCAATAAGTATATTGCCAGGACCAGTGTCCCAAGCTTTAACTTTGTTTTTATCTTTGCCTTTAGGTAAGTAAGTTACATTGGAAACACCACCTATGTTTAGGAAAACAACATCCTCCTCATCAGAGGCAAAAAACTCGAAATCAAATATTGGAATTAGTGGAGCTCCATTTCCTCCAAGAGCGATATCAGCAGATCGGAAATCATAGATTACTGGTTTATTAATTAACTTTGCAAAAGAACTTCCATTAAAAAGTTGAAGGGTTGAACTAACGCTAAATTTAGCAATTTTTTTTGGAATAGGAGAATGCCATACAGTTTGACCATGAACTCCAAAACAATCAATTGTACTGATTAGAATTGAAAACTCAGAAAGTAAAGATTCGACTGCCTCTTTATATAAAAAAGATAAGGCAAAGTTTAGATCTGAGACATCAGAAATTAAAATATTTTGAGAACAAACATCTAATATTTTGGATTTAATTTGATTTGAAATATCAAAAGTTTTAAAAGCAATCAATTCATAATGCTTAATATTGTTAATTATCCAAAAATCACAAACAGCAACATCAACTCCATCAAGTGAAGTACCTGTCATTATACCACAAACTCTTGTTCTTTTAGTTTGCCAATATGGACAATTTATCATTTTATTTGAATAAATTAGAATTAAAAAATAAACCCACCACTTTTGAATCACTTCAAAAGTGGTAGGTAAAACAACTTTGAAAGTACAATTTTATCCAGCTACTTGTTTTCTAATGATGTTCAAGGCACCACCAGCTTTAAACCACTCAATTTGTTGTTCATTATAGCTATGATTCACAGAAATAGTTTCACTTGATCCATCTTTATGATTTAAGACTACTGTCAAAGGTACATTTGGTGTAAATGAAGTCAAACCATTAATTTCAAAAATATCATCTTCTAAAATTTTATTATAGTCATCTTTATTTGCAAAAGTCAAAGCAAGCATACCTTGTTTTTTAAGGTTAGTTTCGTGAATACGAGCAAATGACTTTACTAAGATAGCACGAACACCTAACCAACGTGGTTCCATTGCTGCGTGTTCACGAGATGAACCTTCGCCATAGTTTTCGTCACCTACGACAATTGAACCAACTCCTGCTGCTTTATATGCCCTTTGTACTTGAGGCACTCCAGCATATTCACCAGTTAATTGATTCTTTACTTTATCAGTTTCTTCATTGTAGAAGTTAGTAGCACCAGTAAGCATATTATCAGAAATATTATCCAAATGACCTCTGAATTTTAACCAAGGACCAGCCATTGAAATATGATCTGTAGTACATTTACCTTTTGCTTTTATTAATAATTTTAAGCCACCAATATTTGTTCCTTCCCAAACTGAAAATGGTTCAAGCAGTTGTAATCTTTTTGAATCCGGTGAAACAAGAATTTGAACTCCACTGCCATCTTCAGCAGGAGCTTGGTATCCAGCATCTTCAACAGCAAAGCCTCTTTTTGGCAACTCTTCACCCTTAGGTTCTGAAAACTTGAAATCTTTTCCATCTTCAGTTTTCAAAGTGTCAGTAAGTGGGTTAAAAGTCATAGAGCCAGCAATAGCTAAAGCTGTTACTATTTCAGGAGATGCAACGAAACTATGTGTGTTTGGATTACCATCATTTCTTTTAGCAAAATTTCTGTTGAATGATGTAATGATAGAATTTTTTTTGTTTTCTGCAGCACCGTGTCTTGACCATTGACCAATACAAGGACCACAAGCATTTGCTAGCACTACGCCACCAATTTTAGAAAACGTATCTATAAATCCATCTCTTTCAATAGTAAATCGTACAAGTTCAGAGCCTGGAGTAACTGTGTAAGCACCCTTTGCTTTTACACCAGCTTCTACTGCTTGACTTGCTAAACTTGCTGCTCGAGAGATATCTTCATAAGATGAATTAGTACAAGAGCCAATTAAACCAACTTCAAGTGTTTCGGGCCAGCCATTTGCTCTAACTGTTTCAGCCATTTTACTAATAGGAGTAGCCAAATCTGGAGTAAACGGTCCATTAATATAAGGCTCTAATTCAGATAAGTTAATTTCAATTACTTCATCAAAGTATTTTTCGGGATTAGCATAAACTTCATCATCCCCTCTTAAGTGAGATTTAATTGCATTTGCAGCTTCAGCTACTTCAGCTCTTCCAGTTGAGCTTAGATAAGCAGCCATTTTATCATCATAATTAAAGATTGATGTTGTTGCACCAATTTCAGCACCCATATTACAAATTGTACCTTTACCTGTACATGATATTGAGTCAGCTCCTTCACCAAAATATTCAACTATTGCACCAGTACCACCTTTTACAGTTAAGATACCAGCAACTTTTAAGATTACATCTTTAGCAGAAGTCCAACCACTCATTTTACCAGTCAACTTAATACCAATTAATTTGGGAAATTTCAATTCCCAAGCCATTCCAGCCATCACATCTACTGCATCAGCACCACCAACACCAATAGCAATCATACCCAAACCACCTGCATTTACAGTATGCGAATCAGTTCCTATCATCATTCCACCGGGGAAAGCATAATTTTCTAATACAACTTGATGAATAATACCAGCACCCGGCTTCCAATATCCGATTCCATATTTATTTGAAACTGAAGCAAGGAAATTATAAACTTCTTTATTAGTTGTATTAGCTTCGCTTAAGTCTGCCAAAGCGCCAGCTTTTGCTTGGATTAAGTGATCGCAATGAACAGTAGAAGGAACAGCCACTTTTTTTCTTCCAGATTGCATAAATTGGAGTAACGCCATTTGAGCTGTTGCATCTTGCATAGCAACTCTATCTGGAGCAAAGTCCACATAATCAACGCTTCTAGCGAAATCTCTTAAGTCATTTTTATCAAAAAGATGTGAGTAAAGAATCTTTTCAGTAAGAGTCATTGGTCTGCCAACTACTTTGCGAGCATCTGTAAGTTTGGCACTAAGTGAAGAATAAGATTGTTTAATCATTTCTAAATCGAAAATCATAAAATTCTCCGATTAAGGTGTATAAATAAATGTATATTAATTGAATACAAAATTAATAAAATAATATTTAAATTTTCAATTTATTAAATAAGACAAATTTTGAAATATCACTTTGTATTTAATTTATTTTTTGTAATTTTATATATGTGCTTTTGTCTTTATCTTATTTCTCAGAAATTTCACAACAATATGTAACAAAATATGCTTTCAATTGTTATTACTTTATGAATAAACAAAAAAAACTTATGAAAAAAATAACATTAATATTAATATTAATTATATTCAACGTATCTTTAGGATTTTCACAAATACTTCGCCCGCTAAACTATAGTTTAGTGGGTGTTTTGAAATTCCAAAACCAACTAATTGCTTATGGTACTGGTTGTGCTTATATGACTTCTAAGGATAATGGTCTCAATTGGGATGAGCATTTTATAGATAATTACTATTATGAAGGAACAAATATAGTTAAAATCATTGAGTTTGGAAATGATTTAATTGGGATTACTTACAAAAATACAATAGTTCAAACTACTTTTAGTTCAAACTCAATTGAACTTCAATTTAATAAATATAAATCATTATTTAATTTGGTAGATATTTGTTCAGATAATCAGAATGCTTATATTTTAACAGAGAAAAGTATAATTACTGTTAATAAAAAATTTGAAATAATTGATGAATTCAAAATTCCAGATTCACTAAAAATATTAACCTCTAACAAAATCCTAATTAAAAATAACATAGTTTATTTTACATCAAACAAAACTCAGATTTATTCAATAACTAATAAAGTTGTTTCAAAAGTAATAGATTTTGTAGAAACAGGAGATTGCACTACTTGTACTATTAATCAATTTTTAGTTTCAAATGATGTTTTCTATTGTGGTGTAGGTGATAAAGTTAAATATTCAAATGACAATTGTTTAAGTTTTAAAAATACAAAGTCGTATAATGCATCTTATTTGAAAGTTTATAACAACAAAATCTACGCTATGATAAGTGGTAATATAAACTCAATTAATAGATTTTTTGTTTATGACATTTTAAAAGCTGAAGTAATATTTGAAAACTATTATTATGAAAATTTTCTTTCATTAGGAAGCGTTGCAAGAGATTTTGTTCCAATAAGTAATGATACTTTAGTAGCTATTGGGTACAATAAATTTATTTCACGGACAACAAATCAAGGTAATACTTGGGAAAATGTTTCTATGTTTAGTAATATAGATCCAAGTGGATCTTTATATTGGATAAATGATTCAATAGGTTTATATAGCAAAAGTGCTCCAGAAATGCAGAGGACCACGAATGCTGGAAAAACTTGGCAACCAATTCAATATAGTAATGAATTAGCAAATTCAACTCAACTTTATTCAAGGAACTTTTTGTTTTATCCAAATGGAAAAGGATCAATTGTTTTTGATAATTCAATAGGATATCCTAATAATATTGGTATGAGTAATGATTTTGGCAAAAGTTTTAAGTTGTTCAAAAAGAGTGATTCTTTGACTCAATTTGACAATTCATATCATAGTGAATATTCTGAAACTCAAAATTATTTAATATATGAAAATATGAATATTCCAACTGATTATTCTGCTTTAATTATTAATGATACAAATTTTGTTGTAAAAAAGAATATTAGATTTAAACATTTGAACTTACAAAAGTTAAAAATTTACAGTGATAACCATTTCCAAATATTGGGATTAGGTTATAAAAATCAAATGGATTTTCCTATTATTGACTCATTATATTACTTATATCTTGAAACTTTTGATAAGGGTGAGACATTTGATACTATTTTTAAGTTCAAACCATTTAAAAATGATTATGCACCATGGAGTATTAGTGATTTAAAGCAAGTTGATTTTAATAGTGGTTACTTTATTACACATAAAAGAATTGATTCAATTAGTAATAGAGCTATGGTTTATTCTTATTTTAAAGACACATTAAAATTAATTTATGAAGAAATAGTATCATCTTATGCAAGAAATTTGTATTTTTTTAACAAGGAACTTCATTTATTAGTTGCTAGAAAAGATGGTTCTCATATTTTAAAAATGAAAGATGGAGTTTGGATTGAAGAATACAAAGACTCAAATTATATTTTCACATCCTTTTACCAAACTAAAAACAAAATATTTTTAAAAGGATTTGCAATAAAAAGTAATATATTAAATGTTTTTGAATACAAGCCATCATTAATAAGTTCTGTCGAAACTCAAATCGAAGACCAAACTTATTTCTATTCGTACCCACCATTTCCTATACCAGCAAAGAATGAAGTAAAATCACTTATTTATTGGGATATGAGCTATAATATAGATTATTCTGATATTGGAGTTTATGATATTTATGGAAATAAGATAGCAAATAGAGAGAAGATAAGTATTAATAAGCTAAATGCTTATTCTGGTTATCTTTCTTGGGATTGTTCTGGAGCTGGTACTGGCGTTTATATGATACAGATCAAACATGGCACTAATACGCATAATATTAGAGCTATGGTGGTAAGGTAATTTAAAAAATAATTCTTAAAATTCCCCTCTCGGACAGACTGTGTCTGTTATAGAGGGGTGGCTGGCTTGCCTGACGGGGTGTTCCTTCTGTATTTGTCCTCTATTCATAAAATTGCGACAGCAATTTCATAATTCATAATTCATAATTACTTTGCAAACCGTTTGCAAACAAATTCAAAATGGTTTTCTTTGTGTTAATTTCATTTTTCATATTTTCGTTTAAAATTTTTTAAAACATTATGGAAAACAAAATGAAACCCATCACAAACCCAATCTGTCAGTTAGATAATGAATCTCAAGAAAATTTCGACTTATTCCTAAAATTTGTTGATTTAGGATCAATTAGTAATGTTTATGCAAGAATACAAGGCAAATTTAGTATGA
>JAPLFM010000024.1 GCA_026390675.1 Candidatus Kapaibacterium sp.
AGAATTAAATTCCAAATATAGGATTAGATAGCGTAAAAATGATATTACAATCAGAAATTTAATTGTATTGAAAAATGTTAATGCGTATTGGTCAAATGGAATTGTAGTTACAATCAATAATGATATCCCTAAGCAAGTTATGAAAACAAGAAATGTTGATAGGACAGCCGCTTTATTTAAAAGTATTGAAATGCAAATTAAAAGAATATATAGAATTGTCAACTTTTGAAAATATACTTTTCTCTTTGATAAAGCAATTAATAGAAAAAGTGATAGGAGGAGCATCATCGGAATTAATAAATTGTTTTCACCGTAAGTCTCATAATACAGTGACTTGGATATCAAAATGGTGAAAATAATTATAAGAGATTCTAAATATTTAATTTTTATTTGAAGCATTAAATCGGAATATGGAGAAAGGATAAAAGTTCTAAAAATTATGAATTTGAGTTGCTATTTAAGATTGATTTATATAAGTCGATGTATTTAGTAGAAACAATTTTATAACTAAATTCGAAATTTATTTTTTCTCTCGCATTATTCCCTAAATTTTCAGCGAAGTTATTCTTAATAACCCATTCTATTCCTGTCGCAAGATCTTTAGTGTCATACGGATTTGCAAGATAGCCATTTTGCAAATGAATGATCATATCGCTGTTTCCTCCAATATCAAAAGCTACTACTGGAGTTCCGCACGACAAAGATTCCATTATGACATTAGATAAATTTTCATACAAACTTGGAACAGCAGTAACATCACATGCGTTATATAGAGAAACTAAACTTGATTCATCACTTATTTGGCCAATATAATTTTCTTTCATAAAAGATTGTAGAGGTTTCTCAGTACTTTCCATTCCAAAGATCACTAATTCTATATTAGATTCTTTGATTAAACTTAAAGCACTTAATAGCTTGTTTATGCCTTTACGAGGATCATTCATTACATTTATTGCTCCAAAAAGAATTAGCGTTTTTTCATAGGGTAAATTCCAGATATCTCTACAGAATGTTTTATTTAACACTTTAAATTTGTTGGTGTTGATTGTATTTGGCAAATTAATAACTGTTTTATCTCGCAGTAAAGAGCTTTCTTTTCCACATTTCATCATCCATTGGCTTAGTCCTATGAATGTAATATTGTCAATTTTAGAATACGTATTTTTTTTGCGTTTAAAAACAATATGGCTTAAATCATTTTCTCTATTTGAATTCAGTAAAGGACATTTACCGCATGCTCCTTTATATTTCTCACATGTTCCAAAATAATGACATCCTCCTGTAAAAGTCCAATTGTCGTGCATACTTAAGATCAGTGGTGCATTTATTTTAGCCAGATCTTCAATGCGAAACATTCCGAAATTAGTCCAATGGATATGAACAATATCAGGTTTGATTTTATTTATCAAGCTCAGGTTTGTTTTTGAATATACCCAATTAGTTGAAAATAAATTTTTTACATTGGAATAACGGGCCAAGGGGAAGTTATCAATTTTAGGCTTTATTAATGCGATAAATTTATCTAATCTTGAATTTGGTCCCAAAACACTCCTATCCCTGCTTTTCTTGAATTGGACAAGCATTCTACTATCAACTCCACATTCCAGTAAGGACTGATGTAATCTAAATGCGGCTATTGCGGCACCTCCTTCTCTATCAAAAGTACTAATAATTAATATTTTCATGTTTCCTATGTGAGCTGTCTTAGCAGTTCCCATTGTTTCTGGTAGGGTGATTTTCCTA
>JAPLFM010000121.1 GCA_026390675.1 Candidatus Kapaibacterium sp.
AGGAATTTTACAAATTTCAAAAAAGAGGGTGATAATTTCAGATCTTTAAATTTTGATAATTCAAAAAACAAGATATATATAAATATGGAAGGTGCTTTATCAAATTACAAAATTGTTTGGTATTAAATCAATTTGCAAAATAAGATGTAAAAGCATTTCAATTTTTAATGAAATGCTTTTTTTGTTTATAATAATTAAGCACTATAAGAGTTAATAAAAATACGAAGATACGAAATAAGATAATCATATTTTAGATTATTAAAAAACTCATATTTAGGTTTTTTACAAAAAATATTTTATATCTGTATTCCTTATTTAATAATTAAATAAAAAATTGAAATGAATTCATCAAATTTTACTAAAATAGCATTTATTACTTTGGCAATTGTTATTTCTGCTGCCACTAGATTTATACCGCATCCCCCAAACTTTACTCCAATACTTTCTATGGCACTTATTGGTGGTGTGTTTTTTAATGATAAGCGATTGGCTTTTGCTATACCCTTAATAGCTATGTTTTTGAGTGATATGTATTTTGGATTTCATCCAACTTTACTAGCTGTTTACTTTAGTTTTTTGTTGACAGTTTTAATGGGGTTTGCTATTAAAAACACAAGTAATCCAATTAAAATTGCTGGATTTTCTTTAGTAAGTTCGGTAATGTTCTATTTGATTACAAATTTGGCTCATTTCTTTTTAATGGCTGATTATACAAAAGATTTTGCAGGCTTGGTAACTTGTTATTCGATGGCAGTACCATTTTTCAAATGGACTATTATAAGTGGTTTGATTTATTCTTTATCATTGTTTTATGTAATTTCAATGTTTGATAAGTATTTTGAATCAAAACTAAAATTAATTAAAATTAAGTAAAATAAAATATTTAAAACAAACCCTTTCGAAAGATTGGGTTTTTTTTTGCTTTTTTGTCAACAACTATAATAGTTTGACTAATTCTCAATGCTAATAATTATAAAATAAATAGTTAATTTTGTAAGATTTATTTAAAACAGTTATCTGAGGAAAAAATGAGTATTGCGAGAGTATTAACTGCCGCCGCTTTATTTGATGGTCACGATGTATCAATAAATATTTTTCGTAGAATTTTGCAAAAATTAGGTGCCGAAGTAATTAATCTTGGGCATAATAGATCTGTTAATGAAGTAATTACAGTAGCTATTCAAGAAGATGTTGATGCTATTCTTATTAGCTCTTACCAAGGTGGACATAACGAATACTTTAGATATATTATAGACAAACTAAAAGAATTAAATGCTAGTCATATCCAAGTATTTGGTGGTGGTGGTGGTGTAATTTTGCCAAATGAAATTGAAGCACTTGAAAGTTATGGAGTTACAAGGATTTACCACGCATCCGAAGGTCAAAAGATTGGTATAGATGGAATTGGTAAAGATATTATGACTCGCATTGCTAACCTAAAAGCATCAGGCAATCGCACTTATTTAAAAACTCTTTCTCAAGACTTAATCAAACATAATAGTACAGACAAACATTTCTCAATTGCTCAACAGCTAACTTATTTTGAAGAGTTTGCTAGTGCTGATAATAATGTTAATGAAATTCGTGAAATCTTAAAATCAAATAATAAGAATAAATCCTTAGTGCTTGGAGTAACAGGTA
>JAPLFM010000157.1:0-8506 GCA_026390675.1 Candidatus Kapaibacterium sp.
GATAAAGATTTAGCTAATTTGTCAATAAAAGCCAATGAAGCTGAAGCCAAAAATAAAGCTAATGAAATAAAAATACTTCAAGCAAATAAAAAAGAGCAAGAAATTGAAATCAAAACTAAAAGCTACCAACTTTATATTTCAATACTTGGTATTTTTTCAGTTTTACTTGTTGCCTTTATTATTTACAGAGAGCGTAAAAAATCAGAAGAACTTTTACTCAACGTTCTTCCAGCAGTAATAGCAACAAGATTAAAACAAAAAGAACATCCAATAGCAGATTCCTTTGATGAAGCAAGTATTGTATTTATTGATATAGTAGGCTTTACCAAATCATCTGCTACGCAAGATCCCAAGCGAGTGGCTGAAGTTTTAAATATCATTTATACAAAACTAGACCATATTGCCAAAAAATACAATTTAGAAAAAATCAAAACAATTGGAGATTGCTATATGGCTGCATCAGGTTTGCCAATTGCTGACCCAAAGAACGCAGAAAAAGCAGCTAACTTCGCCAAAGAAGCTATGCAAATGCTATACAATTACGACACAGGCGATGGCACTATTATTCGCTTCCGTTGCGGTCTTGACTGCGGTCCAGTAGTAGCAGGAGTAATAGGTGAACACAAATTTATTTATGACGTTTGGGGTGACACAGTCAATATGGCAGCCCGCATGGAACAAAACGGCGAACCAGACAAAATCCACACAACAGAACGCTTCAAAAACAAAATCACTTCAAACAAGGGGTTGCAACCCCTTGTTAAATTTGAATCTCGTGGCGAAATGGAAATCAAAGGCAAAGGATTAGTAACCACTTATTTTATGGGGTAGGAAACAGCGATTCATCCGATGACTTGGAGTCATCGGATGAATTTATTCTCTTGTCATTCCTCACACGATTGTGTGCTAGTTACGGAATCCAGTCTTTATCCTCCGCTGGCAAAATCGCAACCGCAATTTCATAATTCATAATTATTTTGCAAACGGATTGCAAATCCTTTGCAAACAAATTCAAAATGATTTACAAGGTACTAGTTATATTATACATAATTTAGTACATACCCTAATTCCAATTTATTAATGACTTTTCTATCCCTTCTCCAGACGTGGAGAAGGAAAGGATGAGGTCTCTTGGCAAAGCTGTTTGAAAGCCAAAATTTAGATACCTGCATTCGCAGGTATGACAGAAAAATGACTTTGGTATTGGTTACTTCCTCCCCTTGGATGAGGCTTGGGTGAGGATTGAGGTGGGGCTCTTAATTGGATGTTTTTGAAATAAAAAATATACCCTGAAACAAATTCAGGGTGACAAAAAAAAGATTAGAAAAAAACACAAAAAACGCAAAATCACTGCAAAAATTGAAATGATTATAATCCAACACTTTGGAAAATAAAATGAAGTGTTAAAAAAACATCTGCTAAATTTGACAAAAAACGAACTTTGGAAAACTTATTTGGAAAATTTTTCCAAATTGCGACAGCAATTTGTCTTCCGCCATCTTGATTTGGAATTGCACTTCAAAAGTGGGGTTCTTAATTGGTTGTTTTTTTGAAAGCAAAAATATTATATACCTACCTACTCAGGTATGACAGAAAAGCGGACAGAAAAGAAAAAGAACTATATTTACTCAAAATTAAGCAACAAACTTTTTAAATTTTACAAATAAAACTTTAAATTATGATATAAGTCATCTTAATTGAATACTTTTTTCTATAATTTTGTAAAATATTTAAAAATTAGAATTGAGAAAGATGCTAGCTGAGAAAATAATCGAAAATGAAATAAAAACTAAATGCTTTCATTGTGGTGAAAATTTAGATAATACAATTATTAATTTTGAAGAAAAATTGTTTTGTTGTGATGGTTGCAAAACAGTTTTTGAAATTCTAAACCAAAATGATATGTGTCAGTTTTATGATCTCAACACAAGCAATGGCGAGAACTCATTAAAAAACAAACTAAACACTAACTTTGCTTATTTAGATGATGATGATGTTATTTCAAAATTGATTCAATTTACTGATGGAAAACGAACTTCTGTTATTTTTCATATTCCTCAAATTCATTGTAGTTCTTGTATTTGGTTATTAGAAAATTTGTTTAAACTTAATTCAAATGTAATATCAAGTGAAGTTAATTTTTTGAAAAGAGAAGCTTTTATTTCTTTTAATCAAACATCTTTTAGTTTGAGACAGGTTGTAGAACTTTTAGATAAAATTGGTTATAGACCAAATATTTCATTAAATGATCTTGAAAAGCCGATAAAATATGATGTTCTAAAAAATTACTATTACAAACTTGGAGTAGCATTTTTTGCATTTGGGAATATTATGCTATTAAGCTTCCCTGAATATTTTGGTTTGAACTCTCTTAAAGATTCACAATTTCATTCATTTTTTGGATATTTGAATTTTTTACTTTCATTACCAGTTTTATTATTTAGTGCATCTGAATTCTTTCGTTCAGCTTGGAATGGACTTAAACAAAAAAATCTAAACATGGATTTTCCAATTGTGTTGGGAATAGTAATAATGTTTTTACGCAGTAGTTATGAAATATTTTCACATACTGGCTCAGGATACATGGATACCTTAGCTAGTTTGGTTTTTCTTATGTTAATTGGAAGAATCTTTCAAAATAAAACTTATGAGCAACTATCTTTTGATAGGAATTTTAAATCTTACTTGCCAATTGCCATTACTTTGAAAAATAAAGATGGAAACGAGGAATCAGTTCATATTTCTAAACTATTAAAAGGAGATATGATGCTAATAAAATCAGGAGAACTTATTCCAGCTGATTCTATATTGATGACTAAAGAAGCAATGGTAGATTATAGTTTTGTAACAGGTGAATCAAATCCAGTTAGTATTATGAAAGGTGATAAAGTTTTTGCAGGTGGCAAGAATGCTGGTGCATTAGTTGAAATGCAAGTTATAAAAGTAGTCTCACAAAGTTATTTAACAAAATTATGGAATGATGAAGCATTCAAAAAAGATGATAATAAAAACATTACTACAATGGCTAATAGATTTAGCAAATGGTTTACTTTAATCATAATTTTTGTTGCATTTGCATCGCTTGTATATTGGTACAATACAGATTTGGCAAAAGGAATAAATGCTTTCACTGCTGTTCTGATTATTACTTGTCCTTGTGCATTGGCATTATCTACTCCATTTACTTTAGGTAATACTTTACGAATATTTGGTAGAAATAAGTTCTACTTGAAAAATGCAGTTGTTGTTGAAAATCTATCTAAAATAGACACTATTGTATTTGATAAAACTGGAACAATTACAAATGTAAATGATCACAATATTTCTTTTGTTGGAAATAAATTAAGTGATTTAGACAAAAACATAATTTTTTCATTAGTTAGGCAATCTTCTCATCCATTAAGTAGGGGGATCAAAGAATTTTTAGGAAAAATATCACCATTAATTGTCTCAAAATATGAAGAAATTGTAGGCAAAGGTATTAGCGGTGTGATTGAAAAGTGTGAAGTAAAAATTAGTTCTTTTCAATTTGTAAATGAAAGTGATAATAACGGCAAAGTGAATAGTTTGGAAACTGTTGTTTATGTTCAAATTAATAATAAAGTATTAGGACACTTTATCTTTAAAAATAAATATAGAGATGGATTAACTTGTTTAATTAAAAACTTATTTAATAAATATAACTTACATGTACTATCTGGCGATAATAATAGTGAAAGAGATAATTTAATTGATTTATTTGGAAAAGAGGATAATATTAAATTTAACCTAAGTCCAATTGATAAATTAAATTACTTAGATATGTTGGATCAATCAGGTAATAAAACATTGATGATAGGAGATGGTTTAAATGATGCTGGTGCTTTGAAAAGAAGTAGTGTTGGAATTGCTATATCGGAAGATATTAACAATTTCTCTCCAGCTTGTGATGCCATATTACACTCAAAAAACTTTACTTATATTGACAAATTTTTGAATTTTTCAAAATATAGTTTGAATGTTATATTAATTAGTTTTGCAATTTCACTATGCTATAATATTGTAGGTATTTATTATTCTGTTCAAGGGAATTTATCCCCACTTTTTGCAGCTATTATAATGCCTATAAGTTCAGTTTCAATTATACTAATAACTACATTAAGTACAAATATAGGAGCCAAAATCAAAGGTTTGTAAATTTGATTTTTTTTATTTAATATTTTATTTTGAAATTGAAATGGTAGAAAAATACTGCCAAAAAAAAATTACTTTTTTGGACAATATAATATTTAAGCAGCATCGCCATCATTATCTTTATCAATAGATAAAGCTTTGTTTTGAGATAGTTGTAAAGCTTCTTGTGAAATAGTAATTGAGTCTGGATTTCGCTGAGGATTAGAACTTAGTTTGATTCCACTTGCACTTGAGCTACTTACATTATTACTTTTAATATTTTGAATGTAAGAGCTTGAATTTAATGATGATATTTCCATAATTATACTCCATGATTTGAAAAATGTTTATTATAATTAAAGTTATCGGCAATAGTCTTTAAAACATGAGATTAAAATTTAATAAGTGCAATTTTATTTGTTAACATTTACAAAATACCTTGGCCCCATTGACCATCAAAGAAATTTTCACCAATTGGTCGTCGAGTTCTTTCAGATTGTTCTGATGTTTGAAATTCTTGTTCAACTAAACTCATATTATCAGATTGATAACCAATTGCTATCATAGCCATTGGAATAAAATCCAAAGGTATATTAAAACCAGTCCTTGCTTTATCTACATCAAATCCAGCCATTGGATGAGCAATAAGATTTAATGAAACTGCTTGCAAATAAATGTTTTCACATGCAGCACCAGTATCAAATCCAGCCCATTTATTTTCATTTCTTTTTTTTCTAAATTTGGTGTCAGATATAGCAATTATCAGTACAGGTGCGTTTTTAACCCATTTCTGATTCCATTCACCTAAACAGCTGAAACCATTATTGTAATCTTCAGGATTATGATTTTTATCCAAAATTATAAACCTCCAAGGTTCATCTCCAAAACAAGAAGGAGCCCATCTTGCAGCTTCACAAATTGAATATATTTTAACTCTTTCTACATCTTTTGTAGGGTCGAATAATCTAGACGACCATCTTTTAGAAATTAGTTCATTTATAAGAAATGAAGTAGTTGCATTTTTTGTAATCATAAAAAAAGCCTCAAGATTGTTGTTATCTTGAGGCTTTAAAGTATTATTAAGGATTTTATTTTAATTATTTAATAACTTGTATTGATTTAATAGAACTTTCGTAAGCATTATCAAGTTTTAAATAATAAAGACCTGTAGATAATTTGTCAGTATTAAGTTCGTAAGAAATAACTCCATAGTAATAATTTTGGTTTATTAAATTCATGACTAGTTGACCATTAGTATTATATAAATTCAAATTAACATTACCATCAATTAAGTTTCCTAATTGAATAGTTACTGAATTCTCATTTACATATCTAAAGTTGATTTTATCACTTTTTTCATTTGAATAGTAAACATCACCCATTGACTTCATTGTCAAACTAGCTTCATTTGTTGTGTCTATACCACATTGTCCTTCTACAATACATCTGTATTTACCTTCATCTGCTTTGCTTGGTTTTGAGAATAAAAGTTTATTTGTAGATTGTCCAACTAAATCGTTTTTGTTTTTTTGCCATTTGTAAGAAATAATATTACCTGGAGCAGTTGCTTCTAATGTAAATTCTTTACCTGTTTCCATTTGAGCATCAGCAAGTTGATTTTGGAATTTTGTTGTAGGTCCAACTTTAATAACTATAGGTTTTGTTTCAGGATCTGGAATACAATCTCCTGAAACAACAGCTGTATAAATTCCATCATTAGTTAAAATAGTTTTATCAATTGAAAGTGTACTTGATGTTTGATTTGGAATCACTTGTCCGTTTAGCTTCCATTGATATTTTAAATTTTCACCTGTAGCATTTACAATCATTTTAATTGGTTGACCTTCACATACAAAAGTTCCACTGCTTGCTAATAAAAATGAATTAATAACTGGAGGAACATTAACTTTAAATACACCATTTAATACAGCAACCATACCTGATCTATGAGAAACTTTAATAAAGTAGTCATTTGCAGGAACAATACTTTTCGGTATTTTCCAACTAAAAGGATTTACTTTAATATTTGAACCTATCAAAGTTAATGAATTTGAACTTGTTTTACCTAATTCTAAAGTATAGCCAGTATTACTTAAGTCTTGTGAAGCCCAATCAATATTTAAAATTGCATCACTACAATAAACGCCACTTGGAGTTGGGCTTGTTAAACTTAAATCTCCATAAACATATTTTGCAGAAAACGCATCAGAAGTTCCACTTAAGGTTGAACTTGATTTTAAAGAAAAATTAGTAGATTGAGTTGTCCCAGATATATAATAATCGCCTTCACTATCATAGGAAATACCATTAATGGCATCATCTTGATCACCACCAATAAGAGCTCCATATACCAAACCAGTTCCATTATTGGTCATTTCACAAACAAAACCATCATACCCACCACCATATTTTGAAATTTCACCTTGAAGAATTTTTTTAGGGAAATCACCAGATTTTGTTCTTCCTACTAAACCAATACTTCCTGATAAATCATTAATAGCCATACTTAAAAGTTCATCATCACTTCCACCACCTATGAAAGTAGAAAAAGTTAAAAACTGACTTTTATTTTTGCCATTTGTAATTACTTCAGCACCCATTTGACCTAAAAACAAATCTTTTCCACCTTTATTAACTTTTTGGAAAGGTGAATCTGAAGTAGGGAATTTTGCAGTTTGAGTTTCTTTTACTGATTCACCAGCAAATAACATTGTACCATCATTCAATCCAATTACAGCTTTACCGTAATCATTACCACTTCCACCAAAAAAGGTAGAATAATCGTAAGAAGAACCATCTCCAGCAATTTTAACTAGAAAAACATCCCAGCCACCATTTTGAGAGTCATCATAAGGTTTTTGTGTATAGCCTGGGTCAGGTGGAAACATCTTTGGAGCAACATAAACATTTGGGAAAATAGTGAAATCTGTTGAAAGTGTAGAACCTATTAAACCTATATCTCCATTTGGAAATAAAGTTATAGCATTTACAACATCATCATCAGCTCCTCCTAAAAATGAAGAGAAATCAATTAACTTTCCATTTTCATTAAGCCTTGTAATAAATCCATCACTTCTCAACTTTTTTGCTGGTTGTACACTACTTTTTGTAAAATAGTTGTCAGAAGAAGTTTGCCCACCAAATAAAACAGCACCATTTTTATCAACTTTCATACTATTCAAAAAGTCATCTGCTGTCCCACCGAAGATATTACTATGGATTATAGTTCCTAAGTCAGATGAAAATTTTGTAACAAACATATCTGAAAGTCCTTTAAAAGCATTTTTAAGACTATTTATATTTGGGAAATCACTTGAAGTAGTATTTCCTCCAATATAAACAAATCCAGCGAAGTCAACATCAATTGATGTAGCTTCATCTTTTCCAGAAGTACCAATATAAGTTGTTGCAACTAAAACTACTTTACCATTTACAATTTTATATTTAGCAATAAAAGCATCTCTATTCATTCCATAAGTTAATTGATAAGCACCAGTTGTAGTTATTAAATCTGCTGATTCAGTCCAACCAGTAATAATATAAGAAGTATCGCTCAGTGCTTTTACTCCTTTACTTTCATCAATTGAACTCCCACCAAGATAGCTTACAACAACAATTGGATCAATTGTAAGAGTTTTACTTTTGTCATAACTTCCAATTTCAAATTTTACATTACCATCAACTATTTTGAAATTAGATTTTATAGAATTATTAATATTGTTTGAATTTTGATAAGTGAAAAGCTTGCTATGTTTTATTTCACCTAAAGATGTAGATATAACTACTTCATTTAAGTCATTTATTAACATTCCATCTTGACCAGTCAAATGAATAGATATTTGGCTTGGGTCTGAATTTGGTGAAACTATAAAATCATATCTTGGCTTTCCATTTTCAAAATAAATTTTAGTATCAATTCCTTCATAAACGTTTTTTATATTAATTGAATTAAATTCTTTAACTCCAGTTTTCCAATTCGTAGGATTATTGCCTATAAAATAATTTCTTACACTTCCAGATTCAACCAAATCAAGATTTGAAAATCCATTACTTCCTGAAAGCTTCATTTCAATTACATGACCTTTCAAACCATTTTCAGTTCGATTATGAAAGTCAAAGAGTATTGCGTCGTTAGTAATCATTATATCTGCATCACTTCCGTGACCAACATATTTTACATTAGATGGATATTGCCCTTTATTTTCAATAAAAGTATAATTTTTTTTCATTTCTAAGCTATTGCTTGAAAATGCAAAAGAAGAGATAAAAAGTAATATTATTACTTTTACTAAAGAAGATTGTATAACAAATTTCATATTTTACCTTTGAATTAGTTTTGTATTTTTTCTAATTA
>JAPLFM010000157.1:8590-19956 GCA_026390675.1 Candidatus Kapaibacterium sp.
AGAAAAAAAATATATACTTGTTAAAATAAATTGTGGTGTATGTGCGTGAATAAATTTAAAATGAGAATAAAATTATGAATTTCCAAAAATTAACCTTAAAATCACAAGAAGCATTTCAAACTTCACAAGAAATAGCTTCCAGTTATAATAACCAATCTATCGAACCTGTTCATATTTTAGCTGCTTTTATACAAGATAATAGTGGGGTAATTCCTCAAATATTACAGATTATAGGTGCTAATTTAAATTTGATTAAAATTAAAATAAATGACTTACTTGAAAAACTGCCTAAAATATCAGGTGATACTAGTAAGTATTACCTTTCACAAGTTACAAATAGCATGTTTGATAATTCATTAAAATCGGCAAAAGAACTTGGCGATGAATTTGTCTCTTCAGAACATATTTTGATTGGAATGGTTCAAACCAAAAGTGATGTGGCCGAGCTTTTAAAAGATTCAAATGTTAATAAAGAATCTATATTAAAAGTGCTGACTAATATACGAGGTTCAAAAAAAGCTAATTCTCAAAATGCCGAAGATCAATATAATGCTCTAAAAAAATATGGTAGGATATTGAATGATGAAGCATTAGCTGGAAAAATAGACCCTGTAATTGGTAGAGAAGAAGAAATAAGAAGAGTTTTACAAGTTTTATCTCGTAGAACCAAGAATAACCCTATTTTAATTGGTGAACCAGGAGTTGGTAAAACTGCAATAGTCGAAGGTATAGCTCAAAGGATAGTATCTGGAGATATACCTGAAAGTTTGAAATCTAAAATAGTTGTAACTTTAGATATGGCTTCTTTAGTAGCAGGTACGAGCTTTAGAGGTCAATTTGAAGAACGACTAAAAGCTATAATAAAAGAAGTAACAGATTCTGAAGGAGAAATTATTTTATTTATAGATGAGATTCATACTTTAATTGGTGCTGGAGCAACATCTGGAAGTATGGATGCAGCAAATATATTAAAACCTGCTCTTGCAAGAGGAGATTTACATTGCATAGGTGCAACAACACTTAATGAATATCAAAAATATATAGAAAAAGATGCTGCTTTAGAGCGTAGATTCCAACAAGTTTATGTTGGTCAACCAAGTGTTGAAGATACAATTTCAATATTAAGAGGATTAAAAGAAAGATACGAAGTTCACCATGGAGTAAGAATTAAAGATGAAGCTTTGATATCAGCAGCAGAATTATCTAATAGATATATCTCAGATAGGTTTCTTCCAGATAAAGCAATAGACTTGATTGATGAAGCTGCAAGTAAATTAAGAATTGAAATTGATTCAATGCCTCAAGAATTAGATTTAATTGAGAGAAGAATAAGGCAGTTGGAAATTGAAAAACAAGCACTTATTAGAGAGATTCAATTTTAGTTATATAGGATTTTAAAAGTTAAATAGTTGCACTTTCTAAAAGTTTAATACTTCCTTTTAAAGTGTTGAGCTCAACTTCAATTCCTAATGGTAGAGTTAGTTGTTCAGCTGTATGTCCAATCATTAATCCAGATAAAACTGGCTTTTTGTATCCATCAAAAATACTTTCATATACTTCAGGTATTGTGCGATCCCAGAGGTTGCCTTGTCCATCATTTTTACAATTTTCACATTTACCGATTATTATGCCAGCAGCATCATCTAACTTTTTAGCTAATTTCAACTGAGTTAACATTCTATCAATTCTATAAGCTGGTTCTTCAACATCTTCTATAAAAAGGATTTTATCTTTTGTATCAATTTCATAATCTGTACCCATAAGTGAACAAATTAAGCTTAAATTTCCACCAACCAATTTGCCACTAACAACACCTGGAACTAATTCTTTAATTGGAAATGCATTTCTAAAACCTTTTTTGCCTTGAGGATTGTCAAACTCCAAACCAATACTATTACTAAACAAAATTTTCTTAAAACTATTTTCGGTGTAAGGATTAAAAGGTGAAAGTAGAACTGGCCCATGAAAAGTAACCAAATTAGATTTTTTTTGAATAGCCAAATGCATTGCAGTAATATCGCTATAGCCACAAAATATTTTTGGATTATTTTTAATCAATTCATAATCAATTTGATCTAATATACCAGCAGATCCATAACCACCACGAATAGCAAATACAGCCTTAATCTCTTTATTTTCAAACATCTTATGAATATCTGAAGTACGCTCTTGAATAGTTCGAGTTTTGTATCCTTGACCTTTGTTTACGTAATCTCCAAGGATCATCTGTAAACCAAAATAATCTAAAGTTTCTTTTGCTTTTGCAATATCTTCTGGGTCAGTTACAGCAGTGGCAGGAGCAATTACTCCAACTTTATCACCAACTTTAAGTGCTTTTGGCTTTGTAAACTGACTATTAACACTATTTTCATTACTTTTTAGGTTAGTAAAATCTCCTCCAAAAAGAAGACTAGACATTGCTAAGCCTTTTAATAACTCTCTTCGTTTCATATTAATTTTCGTTTTCTAATTCTAAAACAGTTTCAGTACCATCTTCAGAGCCAAATAATGCTTCAACAAAATAAGTTGGGTCAAATGCTTGTAAATCATTTATTTGCTCACCAACTCCAATATATCTTACAGGAATTTGCAATTCATCAGCTATAGCTATTACTACACCACCTTTGGCAGTACCATCAAGTTTGGTTAAAACAATTCCAGTTAGCCCAGTTACTTTCATAAATTCTTTAGCCTGATTAATTGCATTTTGTCCAGTAGTTGCATCTAAAACTAAAAAAACTTCATCAGGTGCAGATTCTTTTTGTTTTTTCATTACACGACTTATTTTTTCAAGTTCTTGCATTAAGTGACCTTTATTATGGAGTCTGCCTGCAGTATCAATAATAACAATATCTTTTTTCTTTGCTATTGCAGATTGTAAAGTATCAAATGCAACAGAAGCTGGATCTGCACCCATTCCTCTTTGCACAATATCAACACCAGCTCTATTAGCCCAAATTTCTAATTGTTCATTGGCAGCAGCACGAAAAGTATCTGCTGCACCTATCATTACTTCGTGACCAGCTTCTTTGAAATTATGAGCCAGTTTCCCAATTGTAGTAGTTTTTCCTACTCCATTTACTCCTATCACCAAAATTACTTTAGGTTTTTCATTTTCATTAATAGCGAATACTTTATCATTGTTAGCTGAAGGGGAAGTGATAAGTATAGAATAAATTTCTTCTTTTAATATTCCATAAATACTTTCAGCATTTTCTAAATTATCTTTTTTAACTCTTAATTTTAATCTTTCAATTAGCTTATCAGTAGTTGTTAAGCCAATATCAGCAGTAATTAGTATTTCTTCAATTTCATCTAAAAGTTTGCTATCTATCTTTCTACCACCAAGTAAAGTTTGTAACGTGTTAGCAAAACTTTGTCTTGTTTTATTTAGACCTTGTTTTAGTTTATTAAACTTAAGCACTTCACTTGTAGCTTGAGCTACATTGGAAACAGTTTCAGTAACTGTATCTGAAACCATTTCAATTTTGGTTTGAACTTGTTCAACTGCATCAGAAATTTTCTTTTTAAATTTATCAAAGAAACTCATTTATCGAACCCTAATTAATTTGTTTTTTAATTTTTGTAAATCTATTATATGCAATATAATTAAATCAATTTTTATATTGAAAATTATTCGACACAGTTCATAAAATAAACACAGATTTATTTAACTATTTCATTATTATATAAAGATTTAGTTGTTTAATAAAATAAAAGTAATTATATTTGTAATCTTGTTTAATATAATTATAAAAAAGAAAATAAGCTATGTTTGAAAGTTTGCAAGAGAAGTTAGAATTTGCCTTAAAAAAATTTCGTGGTCAGACAGTAATAACAGAAGAGAACATTGACGAGGCTTGTGTAGAAATTAGGCGTGCCTTAATTGATGCAGATGTTAATTTAACAATAGCTAAAAAATTCGTAGAAGATGTAAAACAAAAAGCTATTGGTGCAGAAGTAAAAGGTAAATTGTTACCTGAGCAATTAGTTGTAAAAATAGTAAATGATGAATTGGTAGAATTGATGGGCAATAAGCGTTCAGAGCTTATGTTCGCTCCATCAGCCCCTACTATTATTATGGTTGCAGGTTTGCAAGGATCTGGTAAAACAACTTTTTGTGGTAAACTAGCTAAAAATCTAAAGAAAAAAGGTCGCCAGCCCATGCTTGTGGCTTGCGATATTTACCGTCCTGCTGCAATTGAGCAATTGAAACAATTAGGCAATGATATAAAAGTACCAGTTTTTACTGAAGATGGTAATAAAGATGCTTTAGATATTGCAAATAAAGCAATTGCTTATGCAAAGAAATTTGGTAGAGATATAATAATAGTTGATACTGCTGGTCGTTTGACAATTGATGAAGACATGATGAAAGAAGTTGAGAATTTGAGCAATGGCTTAAAACCAACTGAAACTCTATTTGTTGTTGATGCTATGATTGGTCAAGATGCTGTAACAACTGCAAAAGCATTTCACGATAGATTATCACTAACAGGTATAGTACTTACAAAACTTGATGGAGATACTCGTGGTGGAGCTGCTTTATCTGTGTTATCTGTAATTGGAAAACCTATAAAGTTTGTCGGTGTAGGCGAAAGATTAGATGATTTAGAGCCGTTTCATCCAGAACGTATTGCTTCGAGAATATTAGGTATGGGTGATATCCTTACTTTAGTAGAAAGAGCAGAAGCGCAATTTGATACAGAAGAAGCTAGAAAACTTGAAGAAAAAATAAAGAAAAATCAGTTTACATTTGAAGATTTTCTGGATCAGTTACGTACAATTAAAAAAATGGGTTCGTTGAAAGATTTATTAGGTATGCTTCCAGGTATGGATAAGCAGCTTAAAAATGTGAATATTGATGATAAAGCATTTTCAAAAGTAGAAGCAATTATACTTTCTATGACTATTGGTGAAAGAAACAATCCTAAAGTAATTAACGGCAGTAGAAGAATGCGTATTGCAAAAGGAAGTGGTACTAGTATTCAAGATGTTAATAGATTAATTAAGCAATTTGAAGACATGAGTAAAGTTATGAAAAGTATGACTCAAGGTAAAAAAAGCAGACTTTTTGGTGGTAGTGGCATGGGTATGCCGAAATTTGGTAGATAATTTATAAAGAAATTTCCTAACTTTTTATTTTTAAGGTTTATATAAAATGGTAAAATTAAGATTACGTAGAAAAGGTAGAGTTCATCACCCAGTATATGATATAGTAGTAGTGGATGGACGTGCTCGTCGTGATGGTGCTTATTTGGAAAGATTAGGATATTATGATCCAAATACTAATCCAAGTACAATAAGTATAGATCCAGAAAGAGCTATTTATTGGCTTAATGTTGGTGGTCAACCAACTGAAGTTGTTAAATCTCTTCTTAGCTACGAAGGCGTATTATTACGTCGTCAATTAACTTTCAAAGGTGTATCACCTGTTGAAATTGAAGAAAAAGTAGTAAAACATAAAGAAATAGTAAAAGCAAGATTTAAACGTAGAAAAGAATTACGTAAAAAACGTGCTGAAGCAAAAGTGAAAGCAGCTGCAATTGCTGCTGCAGCACCTGCCGAAGAAGCAACTGCTGATGCATAGTATTTATTCATGCTTGAAAACTTAATCGATTTTTCAACCTATCTTTTTTTATTTTATATACTAAAAGACTTAATTTTAGTATTCTTAAAAATTTTAAAAATACTAATTTAAGATTGATTGTTTGTTTTGAAGCGAGCTTAATAGGTGTGTAAATCAATTTAAAACAATAAATTATTAGGATAATAACTAAAATTTTCAGAAATTGCAGTTTATTAAATGAATATATTTCAAAATAAAGATTAGGAGATGATATGCATAAATATATTTTAACAAAAAGAATTGTATTTTCAGCTTTTGTTATTGCTTTAGGTATTGGATTTACAAATTGTACTCCAATGGTTACTCCAGAGCAATTAGCTAAGCTACAAGAATTAAGAAAGAGAGAAGTAGTTCTAAATGAAGATATAAGTAAAGCTAATTCAAATATTTCTAAAATTCAAAATGAATTAAACCAAAGAATGGCAGAAGTTAAAAAATGTAATGATGAGAAAGATTATTTAAACAAAAAGCTTGCGAATTGGCCTAATATTTGGCCAGATTCAGGTGAAGAAAAGAAATAAATTTAACTTATTAATTATATAAATAAACGGAAAAATCAAAAATGAAAAAATCATTAATTATATTAGTATTATTTGCTTTTACATTAGGTGCTTATGCTCAGCAAATGGCTCCTGAAAGCAAACCCGATTTAGAATTAACTAAAAAAGAAGCTGAACTTAGAATTGCTGATTGGGATTCAAGAATTAAAGTACTTGAAGATAAATTAAGTAAGTTAAAAGGCGATGAAGAATCAATGAAAAAGAATCTTTATGATGCTATTGCATCATTGAAAGATTGTCGTGATGCTTATGCAAAATTGCTTGGTGCTTCTGATGCTGATATTGAAGCTTTCAAGCAAAAATTAGGATTATTAGAAGGAAAGGTTAGAGACTTTCAAAAATTGTCAAATGATGATCTAGCTGATAAAAGAGCTGAAATTGAAGCATTACAAAATGAATATTTTAATTTTAGAAATAATAAAATTTCAGTATTGCCTGAATTTTTTGATAGAATTTTGAAACTTATACAGTTGGTACTTGGGCTGAAAATAAAGATTGTTTATGGAATATTGCAGGTAAAACTGAAATTTATGCAGATCCATTTTTATGGCCAAAAATTTGGCAACAAAATAAAGATATTATAAGAAATCCTGATATTATTCACCCTGGTCAAGTATTAACTTTACCTAAAAAAGCTGATAAAACTTCTGATGAAACAAAAGCAGAAAGAAAATATTGGAGAAACAAAAAAACTGCTTTAGAAAAAAAAGCTGGTCAAGAGAACATTGGTAAAACTGGTAACTAATATTAACAGAAAATATTTGTAAATTTTTTGCCTCAACTTTACTATATTGTTGAGGCATTTTTGTATAATTAAAATTGTATTATATATATTTAGGCATTTATGGAAATCACTGAAAGAAGAGTTGTAATAGAAAGCCCATATTTAGTTAATTTGTTTGGTGCAAATGATAGAATCTTATCTTTAATTGATAATAGGTTTAATTCCTCAATTGTTGTTAGAGGTAATGTAATTATAATAAAAGGTGAGATTGATGAACTAAATGCAATTGAATCAATATTTAAAGAACTTTCATATATGATTGAAAAGAATGGAATAATTACTGAAATGGATGTTGAAAGTACTATCAATTTAGTTGCTATCAACAATAATAACAATGAAAATTTTTCTGTTAAAAACAAAAACAACATTATTTATAATGGTTACAAAAATGTAATTAGAGCAAGAACTGCAAGGCAAATAGAATATTTTGCTAAAGTATCCCTAAATGATATGGTTTTTTCGATAGGTCCTGCTGGCACAGGAAAAACATTTCTTGCAGTTGCAATGGCTTTAGCTTCATTGAAAAACAATGAGGTTAGTAAAATAATATTGACAAGACCAGCAGTGGAAGCTGGTGAATCTCTTGGATTTTTACCTGGAGATATGGCTGAAAAAATCGATCCTTATTTGAGACCTTTGGTAGATGCAATACAGTCTATGGTAAATCCAGATAAGTATAAAGTAATGAAAGAAAAAAATACTATTGAAATTAACCCATTAGCATATATGAGAGGTAGAACATTAAGCAATGCTTTTATAATACTTGATGAAGCTCAAAATACAACTCGAACTCAGATGAAAATGTTTTTGACAAGACTTGGAGAAGGTTCAAAAGCCATTATAACTGGAGATGTTACTCAAATTGATTTAAAAAATAGAAATGACTCTGGCTTAGTAGAAGCTCAAAAGATACTTAAAAATATTAAAGGTATAGATTTTGTTGAATTTGACAAAGGTGATGTAGTAAGACATAGATTAGTTGCTGAAATTATTAATGCTTATGAAAAGTCATATAAAACAGAAGAAGATGATAATAAAACAAAGGTCAAAAATAAATAAATTTGAATGAGATATTTAAAATAGGATTCTTGCCTTTTACTATATTTGATTTATTAGATATAGGATTAGTTGCTATTTTGTTTTATGGACTATACAGAGCTTTAAAAGACACTATTGCTGTACAAATTTTATTTGGTTTAGTAATAGTAATGGCTTTAAAGTTTATAACTGAAGCAATTAATTTAAAATCTGTTAATTGGATCTTGAATACAATAGTTCAGATTTGGTTAATTGCATTTATTATCCTATTTCAGCCTGAATTAAGAAAGCTATTATTATTAATAACTCGAAGTAAATTATTTCAATTATTTATAAAAAATAAAATATCAGGAACAATTAGTGGTGTAGTTGAAGCAGCTTCTGAATTATCAGAAAAGCATGTAGGGGCTATTATTGTTTTTCCTCGCTCCCAAAATGTACAAATGACTATTGAAACAGGAATTTCATTACAAGCATTGGTAACTAAAGAACTTATTATGTCAATATTTACTACTAAGTCACCACTTCACGATGGTGCAATAGTAATTGATAATCAAATTGTAATTGCTGCTAGATGTGTTTTACCACTTTCAAGCGAAACAAAACATAATGGTAGAAACCTCGGAACTAGACACAGAGCAGCTCTAGGTTTGTCTGAACAAGTTGATGCTGTTGTTTTAATTGTTTCAGAAGAAACAGGTTGGATTTCGATAGCTGACAGTGGTGATTTAATTATGAAAATTACTAAAGAAAATCTTCAAGATGAGTTAAATAATAGACTTTTCGAAAATTCAAAGTAAAATGAAGCCAATAGTTGTAATTTGTGGACCCACTTGTTCAGGTAAAACTGAGCTATCAATCAAAATTGCTCAAGAGTTAAAAACTGAAATAATATCTGCAGATTCCAGACAAATGTATAAAATGCTTGATATTGGAACTGCAAAACCAAGTAAATTTGAGTTAAATCAAATAAAACATCATTTTATTGATAATTTGAATCCTGACGAGAATTATAGTGCTGGGAAATTTGAGAATGAAGCTGATATAATAATTAATCAAATATTTGAATCAAATAAAATACCAGTAATAGTTGGAGGTTCAGGTTTATATATTAAAGCAGTTATTGAAGGATTTAGCTCTAAAAATGAATCTGAGGAATTGTATAAAAATAGGGAAATATTAAATGAGAGATTTAAAAATGAAGGAATAGATTCTATTTTAGATGAATTAAGATTTGTAGATCCAGAATCAGTCTATAAATATAAAGATGAGAACCCTAGAAGAATTATTAGAGCTTTAGAGTATTGTTTAACCTATAAAACTAAATTTTCATTATCTCATTTTGAAAAAACACCTAAATACAAAGCAATTTATTTTCACAATAATATTAGTAGGGAAGACCTTTATAATAAAATAAATTTAAGATCTGATCTAATGTGGCAAAATGGTATAATTGAAGAAACACTAAATGTTATAAATAAGGGATATTCTAAGGAAATCAATTCATTAAATACAATTGGTTATAAAGAAGTTATAGAGTATTTAGATGGTAAATTAAATGAAAGTGAAGCACTAAATAAAATTAGACAATTTACAAGAAATTATGCCAAAAGACAAATTACTTGGTGTAAAAAACTAGAAAATGTTAATTATGTTGATTTTCAAAATGAAAATAAAATAAAAAAAATATTGTTAGAAATAAATAAATTCTTTGAATATTAAAAAAATATAATTAAATTGCATTAGCAGCAAAAAACAAAGTCCCATCTTCTATAAGTAGTAGCTATGAAAAATTCAGTAAAATTAAGCGTTAAGGCTATTTTGCCTTTGTTCCTTTTGTTTACTAGTGTAAATTTTGTAAACACACGAGGCGTTTCTAAGCAACAAGTTATTAATGAAACTTTCATTCAAGAAAGCCAAAATGAAACTGATAATATTTCTTATGAGGAATCTTCTAAGGAATTAAAATCTATTATAAATGAGATAATCAATTCAAATAGCAAAATACTAAAAAACACTAATTTTGCTTTGGGAGTTTACTCTCCAAAGTCTAAAAGATTATTGTTTGGTAAAGATTATACTACTACACTTACTCCTGCTTCAACTACAAAGATTTTTACAACATTTAACGCTTTAAATAATCCAACTCAAACTATCAATACTTCTGTTTATACAGATGGTGAAATTAAATCTGATGGAACTTTAAAAGGAAGTTTGTATTTATATGGTAGGGGAGACGCACTTTTAAATTCATCAGATATTGAATCAATTGCTGATATGATTGTTAAGAAAGGCATTAAAAAGGTTACAGGAAATATAGTTGCAGATAATTCATTTTTTGATGGTATCTCAAATAGAATGAAATATAGCGGAGATAATGAAGAAGTTCAAGGATTGGCACCAATTACTGCTTTAAGTGTAAATAAAAATACTGTTACAATTAATGTATCGGCAGGCTCAGTTGCAAATTCATTGTTAGATGTAAGTATAGAACCAAATTCTGAAGCTTTTGAAGCAAATGTAACTGCCACTGTTAAAGTAATTAAAGCTAAGGTAAAAGCTAGTAAAAACAGAGTTACTAAAAATCTAGCTTCTAAGAAAGGAAAGAAAACCAAAAATCAAAGTTTGGGTGATGAACCTATAAGTAAACCTTTAGATGTAAGTAATGTTAAAATTGGTTCATCAACTAATTCTAATGGGAAACAAATATTTAATGTTTCAGGGTATTTGTCACCTAAAAAACGAGGAACTTATTATGCAAATACTAAAAATCCTGATTTAGTAGCTGCAGGTTTATTAAAAAAACAATTGTCTAAAAAGGGAATATTAATAACTGGACAATTATTAAGAGGGAGGATCAATTCTAATTTCAAGCCAAATGAAAAAAACACTGTAGCAGAATTCAAAAGACCTATTTATGATTTGGTGAAAGTAGTAAATAAATTTAGTGATAATTACATAGCAGAACATTTGTTTAAATTTAACGGTGCAAGTTTTGGATTTTGTGATAATAATTATAACGGTGCTTGCAAATTATTAACTAAAATGACTGATAGTTTAAGAATCCCATTTGTAAATTGTCAATTAAATGATGGGTCTGGTCTTTCAAGAAGAAACAAACTCTCTCCAGAATCTGAGATAAAACTCCTTGAAGCTGCTTTAATCAATAGAAATTTAAAGTTTGATTCAACTCTTTCAATTGCAGGATTTGATGGAACTTTAAGACATAGGTTCATGAATACTAAAGCGCAAAACAACCTTCATGCTAAAACAGGTACTTTGCGAAATGTAAGTGCTTTGGCCGGATATGTAAATTCTTTCGATGGCGAAACTGTAATTTTTTCTTTTATTTTTA
>JAPLFM010000275.1 GCA_026390675.1 Candidatus Kapaibacterium sp.
ACATACTGATGGCACTACATTGCTTGGCTCTGATGACAAATCAGGAGTAACTGCAATTATGGAATTAATGAAATTTATGATTGAAACGCCAGAATTTCTTCATGGAACTGTGAAAATTTGTTTTACACCCGATGAAGAAGTAGGCCGAGGAGCTAATAGATTTGATATTGAGGCTTTTGGATGTGAGTACGCATACACAATAGATGGTGGTTTGCCAATAGGTGAACTTAACAAAGAGACTTTTAGTGCTGACCATGCTTGGATAAGAGCTTATGGACGTGATATTCACCCTGGCTCTGCAAAAGATGTAATGGTTAATTCAATGCGAGCTATGTGTGCAATAGTTGAAAAATTGCCTAAAGAAATGTCTCCTGAATGTACTGCTGGATATGAGCCATTTATTCACCCTCATAATTTAACTGCTGGTGTACAGAAGTCTGAATTGTTTTTGCTTTTGAGAGATTTTAAAACTGCTGGTTTGGCAGATCAAAAGAAAATCTTAGAGGGTATAATTGAAGAAGTTCAGAAAGAATTTCCAAAAACAAAAATTGAAATGGAAGTAAAATCTGCTTACCGCAATATGTATGAAAAGCTTATGGACAATCCTCGTGGCTGTGATTATTTATTTGAAGCTGCTAAGAGAGCTGGATTGAATGCTGAATGGTCGCCAATTCGAGGTGGAACTGATGGCTCTCGTTTAACAGAAATGGGTTTGCCATGTCCAAATATATTTACTGGTGGAGAGAATTTTCATAGTAAAACTGAATTTGTTTCAATAGACGCTCTTATGAAATCTATCGAAACAATGAAAGAATTATGTTCTGTTTGGGCGGAGAAGGGGTAGGGTTTTTTGTTATTCTGAGCAAGGTCAATAGACCCAAGCGAGGAATTATGAGTTTTACAATATCCGTCTAATTTTAAATGCATCTTTTTTTAACTTCTTAAATATAACAATGCTATACATTCTAAAATTCAAATTCATATTTATTTATTTAATAATATTATTTACTTCTATAAATACAACATTTTCTCAATCTCTTTTAAAGTCGGTTGCTGGTAAAGATTATTTAACATTCTCACAAGATCCTAATTATGATGTCTCAATTTATGATAGCATAATTGTAATCACTGATGCTCCAATTGAAACTATGCTTTTTAGTCTCAAAGATTTTAAATTTATTAGAAGAACTGGGATTTATTATCCAACTGAACATGATTATTATTATCCAGTTGGAGCTTTAAATTCAGGAAAAGAAATTTTAACTATAAGTAATTATGGCTTAGAGAGTTATATTATTGATTTACAAAATATTTCAGAAGAAAAAACTTCATCAATGATTTTAAAAGATAGTTTATTTGAAGTTGATCTAACTAAAAGTAGAAAATATATTAAAGATAATAATTATTTTTATATTGAAGGCAAAAACAAACTCAACAAAAAAGATACAATTTCTCATATTTTATGTATTGATCTATTAAAAAGAACAACTAATGAAATAATTGATCCATATATACAAAAATATAAGAAAGTTCCAACATATAAATTTACTAACAATTTATATATGAAAGATGATTTTACTTTATTGAATTTAAATAATAGTCAAACATTTTCAATTTCAAGTCTCAATAAAGACAAAGCTGTACTTTATTATAATTTTAGACAAATGGATTTTTTGAGCAATGAAAATGCCATAGTTGCAACATCAAATATGTTGTATAATGATACTTTAGGTATTAAATTATATTCAGGGTTTTTTATTTTAGATACAAATCTTAAGAAAATTAATAATTTTTATACATTAGGTAAAGTTACTCAGAATTCTTATAATTCTAAAGAAAGACAATTATATTTTACTAATATATTAGGTGAATTTTGTATCTTTGATTTTATGCAAAATCAAATAGTCGAAAAATACAAAATTGAAAACCCAAATGCTAAAAATCTTCCTACAATTGTAAACTATTTAAAAGAGAACTTAGTACTAATTTCAACATTAGGCGATACTTATACTAGTTATATTTATGATTTTAAAAAGAAAATTATTGTTCAAAATTTACACAATGATTTATATAATATAAAAAAAATAGAAATATCTAATGATGATAAGTATATCGCAGCTTTAGGAAATAATTTTATATTAAATATATACGATACTACTTTCAAATTAATAAAAACTATTGGAAATTCTAATAATTTTTTAAAACTTGGTAAAACAACTTATAAAGAATTAGGAATTGACTTTAAATTTTCTAAAGATAATGAATTATTATTTGGTGGTAGTCATATTTTTGATGAATGTTATGTTTTTAATACTGAAAAGCAGTCGAATCTTCAAACCTTGAATATAAGAGGTGCTACAACTGTAGATTGGGAAAAAAATACAAATAAATTTGTAATTGGAAATAATGGTGGTAACATTTATTTATATGAAAAAAAGGATTCAGTTTATAAACTGTTAAAAACAAAAGAACATCCTAATACTAATATTTTCAAGGTGGTTTATTATCATCTAGATACAATTGCATCATTAAGTTATAATCAAATTACAAAAGAAACTAAATTATTAAAATGGATTTTATCTACTGATTCAGAAATTGAATTTAATGTTACTAATAATATTTATGAAAGAATATATTATGGTGATTCAACAAGATCATGGGTAGAAACAAGTAAGAACAAAGATTATATTTATCAGGATTTAGGTGGTACTTTAACAAAATTATTTTTAAATGATGTAAAATACGAATCTTTAGAATATACTATAAATGGTAATGGCAGGGATGAAAGTACAAGAAATTATGCAAAAATTAATAGTAAAGATGATTTGATGTATTATTCAAAAAGAGAAAATCAATGGGTAATAGATCATGATTCATATTTAAGAATGTATGATTTGAATAAAAAGAAGAAAGTAGATTGGGATACAAATAATATTCTATTTACTAATTCATATACTAGAAATGAACTTCCTACCCTACAATTTTGTGCTTATGGATTATTTAACAATTCAAATAAAATGGTTACTGGCTCATTTGATGGTACTTTAATGCTATGGGATATGAATAATATCAAGATGGGTGTAGATTACAGTGAAGTTCAAAATCCAATGGTTAAAATATGGAATGATGAATCAAACATTTATTTACAAAATGAATCAGAGAATAATTATGATTACAAGATATTTGATTTAAATTACAAAGTTTTACAAAATGACAAACTAGAATCAAACTCTTCAAATTCAATTAACATTAATGATAGATTAAGTAATAATATTTATTTTGTATTAATTACAAACAAAAAATCAAACCAAAGCCAAATTTATAAGTTTATAATTAGAAATTAAACAACAACCTCCACCCCAAAGTGGAGGTTGTTGTTTTTCACCCCAGCGGGGTGATATTCTTGTAGCTAAGTTCTTTTATGTTTTAATTGTTCGACCCCAAAGTGGGTCGTAGCTTGTAATGTTGTTATATTTCTATAAACCTTTTATCCCTTTCGGATAAACATC
>JAPLFM010000016.1:0-827 GCA_026390675.1 Candidatus Kapaibacterium sp.
GGTATTGCTTATGGAACAAATAGTGATGCAGTACCAGGTTTGACTAACAATGGTAATGTAACAGTAGGTGCTTTAGCTACAGGATTTGCGACTTTAGACCAAACTACAAATACAGCTACTGCTGCTTTAACTTCTGATGCTACTAAATTTGATGGATTCTATCTATTAGCTGGAAATAGTTTTGAAGCTAGAAGAGCATTTACATTGAAAGGATACTTAGGTATTGGTCTTGGTAGTGTTATTAATGTTGGTAAATAATTAAATTAAAATTAATTTGGGTAGGCTGTAAATTAGCCTACCCATATTTTAACAAAATGAAAAAACTTTTTTACATATTATTAAATCTACTTATTTTGAATACTTTTAAAGTGTTTGCAATAGATGATGCTACATTTGATATTAGTAATAGTGGAACTGTATCTAATTTTGGAACTATTAATTTTAAAAAAGGCTCTGTTACTACAAATTTGGGTGAAATTCAAAATAATCAAAGTAAAGATTCTAGTTCAAGTAAAGTTGTAGGAGTTGGACATATAAATGTTAATGACCAAGCTATGTTACAAAGTAGTAATGGTCAAATATTAAATGAAGGTGTAATATATTCTTTAGGAACTTTAACATTTAGTCAACCTTCAATTAATGGTGATGTTATTTACGAACACAAAACCGATAATAAGTATATTCCTCAAGCTTCTTATTTTAATGTAAAGTTTTTAGGTGATGGTAAAAAATTGCTTAATGAAAACAAACCATTGACTTCTAGAAATCATTTTTATACTGATGGCGGTGCTCCCCTTAGATGGGATCAAAATTTAGCAAACATTAAA
>JAPLFM010000016.1:996-1896 GCA_026390675.1 Candidatus Kapaibacterium sp.
TTTTAATGGTAGCATTAATCCTTTCGATAGATCTGGTCAAATAATAATGGATGGTATTAAAGGTCAAAACATAAGAGGAAATGGTACAACTTTTCTTTTAGAGCTTGATAATGTTTTAGGAGCTGATATACAAGATACGACTTCAGATAATAGTAAAAAAGATGGACTAAAAGTATCTCATTTAGTATTGACAAAAGGTCAATTAAGAAATTCAGCAAATGCAAATATTTCAATTGATGCTAGTTCAAGTACAATGAGTAATCTTGCTAGTGGAACAATCACCCGAACTGCTTTGGGTTCTTTAGCTTTCGAACCAAAATATACTTCAAATGTAGAACTACAATATGTTGGAGCTGCTTCTGAACTAAATATAGTAACTGGTCCTGAAGTACCACAAATAGATAAAAGCAAATTACAAAATTTACTCGTTGAAAACGTTGATGGCGTTACCTTTGGTAGCTCTGCCACTGTTAGCAATAGAGTTTTTGTTAATTCAACTTTGCGTACTTATCAAAAAAGTGTTTCAGGCAAAGATAGTCTTGAACACGAACTTTTAATGACTTCAAATATTGACCCTGAATACTCTAATAATTATGCAGAAGTAGATGGAAAATTTACTCGAAATAATTTAAAGAATGATGGAAGTGCAATACTATTTAATAACAAATTTAGTTTTGCTAGATTTAATGATGTAGCTGATGTTGGAAATATTAAGAAACTATCATTTGATATTAGAAAGGCAACTCCTTGGAATGAAGATTATTATACTGGAAGTGTTAAAATCCAAAGAACTTTAATTGTAAGTGCTGATTCAACTAAAGATGGAGCAACTGATACTAATTTTGTTGGTACTGGGTCTGTTGATATTAGATTTGGTTGGAGAAATGATAATAATAATTT
>JAPLFM010000249.1 GCA_026390675.1 Candidatus Kapaibacterium sp.
GACAAAAAACGCACTTTGGAAAACTTATTTGGAAAATTGCGACAGCAATTTGTCTTCCGCCATCTTGATTTTGTATTGTTAAAGTGGGGTTCTTAATTGTATGTATTTTGAAAAACAAAAGCCAAATATACCCTGAAACGAGTTCAGGGTGACAAGAAATCATAAAAAACACGAAATTTACTGCAAAATACTGCAATGGTTTTATTTACAGAATTTGGAAAATAAAAAGAAGCGTGAAAAAAATATCGTCTAAATTTGACAAAAAACGCACTTTAGAAAACTTATTTGGAAAATTTTTCCAAATTGTGTCCTTTGTGGTTAAATGTTTTTTGAATCAATTCTGTTAATCCTAATATTCTGAAAATCCTGATTCAGATAATTGAATTTGTTTTACTCCCTTCGCCTTTAGGAGAAGGGCTGGTGATGAGGTCGAAAATGCTCTTTGAAAATCAAAAAAGAATAATCTATCACCAGTGCATTTCTTTTTTATCTTTAAAGAATTTTCCTGTAATATTTGAACTAACTTCATCAGCAAGCCAAACTATTGTGTCAGCTCCTTCAGATAAGGTTCTTGAAGCACTTACACCTCCCATATCTGACCTTACCCAACCAGGACTCATTGCATTTACTGATATGCCTTTAATTTTTAAAGCAGACGCAAGCTGAAGTGTAATTGTATTTAATGTTGTCTTGCTTATACAATAAGCAGGTGCCCAAGTTGAAATCCCATTTAATATTTGACCTCCATCACTAGAAACATTTATTATTTTGTTTCCTTTTTGAAGTAATGGCAAAAATGTTTGAACTATGTAAAATGGTCCAATAGCATTGGTTTGTAACGTTTTCTCAAAAGTTTGGCTTGAGATATCTAAAAATTCTCCATCTCTATCTAGTAAAATACCAGCATTATTAATAATCACATCAATTTTATCAAATTTTGTAGATATTTCTTGAAATGCACTTTTAATACTTTCTAAATCAGATACATCCATTTGAAGAGAAGTAAGGTTAATGCCTTGAGTTTTTAAAAGATCAACTGCAATTTCAAGTTTGGATTCATCACGGGCTGATAAAATTATATGATATCCTAATTTGCCAAGCTGTAATGCAGTTTCAAAGCCTATACCCTTATTTGCTCCTGTAATTAAAACTGTTTTTGTTGTCATAATGTTTATATATATTAAAGAGTTTTATTAAATAGAACAACTCAAATTAAATAATGTACTATATAATACTAAAATTTTATATTATACCTATCAGGGATCGCATTAAATATCATAGCACAAGAATTTAATGTAAAGCCTAATGAAATTAATAATAATATGATATAATATTTTTTCATTTAATCTATTCTTTAATAAAACTATATATTTTATGGTTCTTCTCTATTTTGAGTGGGTAATTTAAAAATATTTCTTAAATTGCATTTATGGAAAGCAAAGAAATATTTTCGATGGCATTAAACATATCATTACCTTGGTATGTAGAAAATGTATTGATGAACTTAGATTCATC
>JAPLFM010000129.1 GCA_026390675.1 Candidatus Kapaibacterium sp.
ACCATTTTAATTCCTTTTTAGTTTTTATAAAACTCAATTTAATGATATTTTATCTCTTTTCCTAATGTCTACTAAAATGGGGGAATATCATCCTCTTTTTATTGCTAAAAGTTCCCAACCATCTTCTGGATACATATTTTTAAAAACCGTATATTTATATAATGCATCTGAATCAAAAAAAGGCGATTTAATTAAAGGCTCATTATTATTATAAAATGAATTTGAATAAATTGGAAAAGTTGGTTCCATCCAATTAAAATAGTTATTAAGCCGCCTTTTAAGAATATCTGTATTATCTTTTTGGTTTATTGGATTAAATGGATTAGTGCTTATTGTATTTTCATCACATTGACTTTGTGAATAAACT
Source organism: Candidatus Kapaibacterium sp. (assembly GCA_026390675.1). GTDB lineage: Bacteria > Bacteroidota > Ignavibacteria > Kapaibacteriales > UBA2268 > JAPLFM01. Next base: position 368 of record JAPLFM010000129.1, read on the forward strand.
TTAGAAAATAAACAATTCAACAATAATAAATGAAAAATTATTTTAAGTTTCATTGCCTTTCTCCAATAAAGTAATATATAATTCCACCTTTTAAATCGACTTTATATTCAATTTCTAGTTTGTTGTAAGATACTAAATTTGCATATCCAATACGATTCGTACATCCTTTATTGCCTTTAGTCCCACTAAATTTAAAATGTTTATAGCCTGCCCTTACTTCTAAATCTGGTAAAAACCCAGCAATTGGTTCTGGGTCTAAACATCCATTATTAAAATTTTTCATTAGATATAAGTTTGCTATTGTTCCTCCATTTTCGTTTTTAATAGGACTATAAACTATTGAAATTGTAAATGTGTCTTTCGAATTAATAGTGGATACTCCTCTGAAATTACCTATCAATGCAGATTTTTCATAAGGAGCAACTGTTATATATTTAGTAATAGTATCAATGCTTTTATCATTAGGGAAACAGGTTAAATTAGTTTTTTTTGTTGCAATCAAGGTTACAGGCAAAGTACCATATAAATCTTGAAATCTTAAAGAAAATTCTTTTGTATAATAAATAGTTGTATCATCACCAACTTTCCATTTGTAAGAATCATAAATGTCATTTGCTTTAAAATGTATTTCATTACCTCGTAAAAAAGTATCAGCTACAAAAAGGCTATCATACCATAATTGTTCATATACTGTAAAGTCAGCTTTAAAGGGCTTTGCTCCAGCACAGGGGTCTATTGGTCGCACAGGGTCGTCTGCACAGCTACTTGAAATAAGCAAACTTGCAAAAGCAAGATAAAATAAGTATTTCATATTTTACTTCCTTTTAATTTTATTTAGCTTTTCATATATCTCTTTATTTTCTCTCGAAAGTCTATCACTTTCTTTTTTAAGTTGAATCATATATAATGTAAGTTCTTCTACTTTTTGAAGCAACTTCACATTCATAGCACCAATATCCACACCATTATTTTTCACTTCCGATTCAGTAGGTATCCCTTTTAGATGCTTGTTTTCATTAATATGGCTTTCAACTTCTTCTAAAGTAGCTAACTTGTAGTTTTTGTCAAATACAAAATCAGCCCAATCTGTAGTAGATACTACAACTCTTGGAGCAATTATATCTCCATCGACTAGTAGTTTATATGTGTTTAAATAAGCAGAATTTTGTAAAACATTACTTGTTCCAATGCGAACTTTTCCATTTACTGTTAATTTTGTAGTTAAATCTGTACTTACTCCTATCCCCACATTTCCATTATCTTGTACAAAAAGTAGTGGGTTATTGTCGCTGTTGACAATATTAAGAGAAGAAGTTGTAGTGTTGCCTAATCCTTTTAGATGCATTAACGACGTTGGAATCATTTGATTTATTCCTATTCTTCCATCATCTTTTACAATTAATTTAGAATTTCCAGCATTATTTGTTACGTTTAGAGCAGCAGATAGGTTATCATTACCCATGCCTTTTATTAATACTCTCGTATAATCCTCATTTGGGAAAGTGCCAAGCCCAATTAAACCATAGTTATTAGTTGTACTTAAAGGGGTAGGACGAATAACCAAACCTTTAAAACCTAAGTTATGACCAGCAAGATTATTGCTTTCAGTATAGTTAAGTGTTTCATTTTTATTTCCAAGTCCCGCAGTACCAAGCTCTATAGCACCATCACCATTATATTGAGAGCTATAAAAAGTCAAAGCACCTGAAAATTGCTTTTCTGTGCTTCCACTAAATTTATTTTCCCAACGCTTTCTTAAGCCTGCATCATAATAGTCATTAAAGCCAAGTGAGTAAAAATTTGCTCCAGTATGAAAAGTAAAAAACTCACCTACATGAAGAGTTTCAACTGGTTTTTTCTGCCCTATACCCAAGCCTTCAGTACCAATTCTCATCTTTTCTATTTCGTTTCTTTTGAATACTACATCTTTTGCATTTCTTGTTCCCATATAAAATGGAATAATAACATTTTGATCCTCAAAGTCATTTGGCAAAACATTACCAGTTAGTTTCCAAAAACATTTATCTTCACATTCACTATCTGGAGGACCAGCAGGCTGAGAAGCTAAAACAGTAGTAGGAGGAATAAATACACTTGACTTATTAAAACATTCATTTCCAATTACTCCACAAGCCATATTACTTGGACTATTAGTTGACAAATCAATTTCATACCAAAGACTATCATTATTATTATGTTTTGTAATTGTGTAATCTGTAAAATAACAGCTTGTATCACAGTTTTGAAAAGTAGTAGCATTATAACAAATATACTTTTTCATTCTAATAGTGCCACCATTTGGAGTATTAGCAAAAAGAAAAAGACTACTTTGTAAAATCATCTTTTCTGCAGAAAATAGTATAGCATCCACATTATTACATGCTGGATTGGGTGGAACTACAACAGAATCTATTTTAATTTCATTAATATCTGG
>JAPLFM010000225.1 GCA_026390675.1 Candidatus Kapaibacterium sp.
AAAAAGGAAATTCTAAAATATTGAAATTATCTTTAGATCCAAAACGAAGGCAATGGTTTCTTGGATTATGGGATAATTCTAGGCAATTTACATTACCTGTTAAATATGAATAATATTTTCTAATGAATTATTTGGGTTAAACTTAGCTAATACTGTTTTTTCATATTCATCAGGTTGATTGTCAGGATTGCGTGGGCTATTTTTAGGAACTTTCATAGTAAAACCTAATTCTTTAGATTTTTTAGCTGCAACTTGCATTGCTGAAAAAATAGGCACAGTATAAAGTAAATCCTTCAGATCAGTGATATTAGCTCCTGGTTGAAAAACCTTATGTCTTGCTTGATCTGCAGTGTATTCTCTCGCAGATTCGGCAGATAAAACAACTGCACGTGCTTTACCTACTAAAGCATCTACTTGTGATTGTTTATAAAGTGAAGTGAAATAGAAATAAAGACTAATCCCTCCAATTAAACCTACAATTGCAAGAGGTACTGCAATTTTAGTACTTATTTTGATACCATTTAAATTTTTCATAAAGCTCCTAAGCTTAATGTGTAAAAAAAATATTTTTTTATTTTCAATTAATAATTATTAAATTAGTGTTATTCAATAAAATAGTATTTAATATTAATAGTCTGATATTTGAATAATTAATTAATTTAATTTTGATTAACATATTATTATTTTTTTTTAAATGCAAGATTATTCTTTGCAAAAGCAACTTAATTTTGTAAAATATAAAATAATATTACAAAATAAATTATATATATATTGAAATAATGATTTTGATATGTATTTGATATGGTTTAAGTATGTGTGAAATAATTTTAAGATATTAAGTTCAAATTTTTTGAAATTTGATTTATGAATTTTTATGAATAAATGTTTTTTAAACAGTTGAAAATTAATTGATTTATTAATTATAATTTAATTAGAGTTGTATTTTTATGAATAAATAATTTAGAAAATAACCTTATAGATTTAAAAATAAAAAAAGACTCTGTTAATTAAAACAGAGTCTTTAATAACTAATTAAAAATAAAAGTAAACACTATCTACCACTTACAAGTTGCTTACCATTTCTATTAGCTGAAACATTTTTCCTATTAGAAATTAATGTTGAATTTGATGAACCATTTTCAATTCTAAATTGGCTTACAATTTCTTTCAAGCTTTCAGTTAGTCTAGTTAAATCTTCTGAAGCATGAGCTATTTGTTCAATTCTTTCAGTAGATTCACCTGTTACTTTAGAAATAGACATTACATTTTTAGATATTTGCTCGCTAGTAGCAGATTGTTCTTCACTTGCAACTACAATTTGGTTAATCATATCAAGCACTTCTTGCGAACTTGAAACTACTTCACTTAATGAATCACCAGCTCTATCAGCCAAACTAATACCATTTTGTACTTCTTGAGAACCTTGGTTCATTGCAATTACAGCACCTTCAGTTTCTTGTTGGATACCTTTTATCATACTAGCAATTTGTTTAGTAGCAGCAGTAGTACGTTCAGCTAGTTTTCTAACTTCATCAGCAACAACAGCAAATCCACGACCCTGTTCACCAGCTCTAGCAGCTTCAATTGCAGCATTTAGTGCTAATAAATTGGTTTGGTCTGCGATATCATCAATAACTGAAACTATTTCACCAATTTCTTTACTACTTTCACCAAGTTTTTGAATGTTTTTAGCAGAATTCATAACCACTGTAGCAATATCTCTCATTTTAGTAATTGTTTGCTCTACAACTGATCCACCTTCTTTTGCAATTTCACCATTTTTTTGTGCTACTTCTGCAGTACGTCCTGCACTCATTGCATTTTCAGTTACTGTTCGCGACATTTCTTCTACTGCACTTGCTACTTCATCTGCTTGTGCAGCTTGCTCTTGTGAAGCTGAAGCCAGTGAATCTGCATTTGTAGACATTTGATATGAAGTAGTTGCTGTAGTTTCAACTCCATCAGATATTTGTTTAATCATATCACGAAGTGAGAAAGCCAAATTATTAATACTTTGTTTTAAAGTATCCAAGTCACCATTATAATTTGCATCAATAGAAACTGCTAAATTACCACCTGCCATTTCAGCTAATACTTCATTAGCAGCATTTAAAGGACCTATTACAGAATCAAGTGTATTATTAACACCATCAACTATCTTACGGAAATCACCTTGGTGTTTGCTTGCATCGGCTCTAGTTTGCAACTTCCCTTCCACTCCTGCTTGAGCTAATAATGATGCATCTGCTACTAGTGCATTGATTGCAACTATAGCTTGATTTAGATTTGTTTTGATTTCGTTGAAATCACCATTGTAATTATCTACAATAATAGGAGGCATATCGCCTTTACTTATTCTATCTACATATTCAGCTGCTACATTTAAAGGACCTATTACAGAATCAAGTGTATTATTAACACCTTCTACTATGGCTCTAAAATCACCTTGATGTTTGTCTGCTTTTGCTCTTGTGCTTAATTTTCCTTCTACTGCTGCTTTTGCTAACATATTCGCATCACTTACTAACAAATTAATTGCATTAATTGCTCTATTTAAATTGTTTTTGATTGTGTTGAAATCACCATTGTAACTATCTGTAATTAATTCTGGGATATTACCTTTACTAATTTTATCCACATAATCAGCTGCTACATTTAATGGGCTGATTACTGAGTCAAGAGTATTATTAACACCTTCAACTATTGCTCTAAAATCACCTTGATGTTTACTTGCATCTGCTCGAGTAGATAGCTTGCCTTCAACTGCTGCAATTGAAAGCATATTTGCGTCTGATACTAAAGCATTTATTGATGCTATTGCTTGGTTAAGATTAGTTTTAATTTCGTTAAAGTCACCATTATAATTATCTACTATGACTGGAGGCATATCACCTTTACTTATTCTATCTACATATTCGGCTGCTACATTTAAAGGACCTATTACTGAGTCTAGTGTATTATTAACTCCCTCAACTATAGCTCGGAAATCACCTTGATGCTTATCTGCTTTAGCTCTTGTACTTAATTTACCTTCTACTGCTGCTTTTGCTAACATATTGGCATCAGCAACTAAAGCGTTAATTGATAAAATAGCTTGATTTAGATTAGTTTTGATTTCATTGAAGTCACCATTATAATTATCCACAATTACAGGAGGCATATCACCTTTACTTATTCTATCTACATATTCAGCAGCAACATTTAAAGGTCCGATAACTGCATCTAAAGTATCATTAACACCTTGAACTATTTCTCTAAAATCACCTTGATGTCTTTTAACATCTGCTCTTGTGCTTAATTTGCCAGCCACAGCTGCTTTTACTAACATAGCAGCATCATCAATAAGTGCTTGAATTGAATCAATTGCTAAATTTAAATTAGTTTTAATTTCATTGAAATCACCTTTATATTCATCAACTATCTTAGGTGGCAAATCGCCTTTACTAATTCTATCTACATACTCGGCTGTTACATTGATTGGTTTTACAAATGCATCTATTAGATTATTAGTATTAATCATAATATCTCTAAATTCAAAATTAATATCTTCTGATTTGCCTCTTACACTTAGATTTCCATTTATAACAGAAGAAACTATAGTATTAATTTCTTTTAGAATAGCATCAGTAATTTTTTTAATAGAGATGGCAATGAAGTAACCTAATACTATTGCAAAGATAACCCCAACCACAATAAATATAATAAGCATTTGTGTAGATTTAGCACTTGCATCTTCTGCATCTTTACCTGTCTTTTCAGACATTTTAAGATTTTCTTCTAGAACTGCACCTAGTGCATCTTCGGCAGGTTTAAAACTTACTCTTGAAATCTTAACAGCTTCATCAATTTCGTTGTTGATTTTGGTAATTGCTTGATTTTCTCCAGAAATACCTTTAGCTAAAAAATCTCTTTTTTGTTTTGCTAATTCTAATACCTTTTTATGATCGCTTTCCCAAGTTTTCCATTTAGGTAAAAAGTCTTTCCATATTACAGCTTCATGTTCAAATTGAGGTAAAGCATCGTAAACTTTCCAAGCATTTCCTATATTAATCCATGTTTTATCAGCTCTATTAATAAAGACCTCAATGTCTTTCATATTTGAAGACATTTTATCATTTCCTATACCAAACTCTTGAGCTTTCAAAGAAGTTTGAGCTTCATTAATTGTCCAAAGAGCGTTAACACTTGGAAGTGCATTTTTAGAAACTACATTTAGTGCTGAATGAACTTGATTCATTCCAGAATAACCTACATAGCCTATAATTGCAGCTATTATTGCGACAAAAGAAAAACTTAATAAAAGTTTTGCTTTAATTGTTAGTTTATTAAACATAAAATCACCTTTAAAAAATTAGTATTATTACAAATACCATTATTAAAAATTTAGAGAATAAAAAATAATTTTCAAAATATAAAGAACTCTTCACTAATTAAACCCAGTTTTAAATATTCCCCTCAATACATAATATTATATTAGATGAGGGGAATAGGGGGTAATTGCACTGACATAAAAAAGAACATTTAAGACTACTATACATTAAATAATTTTTAAATAAAAATACTAAAATAATATTTGCTAAAATAACATATATTTAAACTTGATTTTATGACTTTTGTCATATTTACAAATTTAATAAAAATTCATTGCTCCAATCGCTGAAACCATTCAATGTCCAAACTCTAAGTTTTAATAAGTATTCACCAACAGCCAATTTTGAAACAACAAAAGTTTCAGATGTAGAAGCTATTTCAATCCATTCAGAAATAGTTTCTTTATCTTTTCTTGCTAATTGGTAATATTCAATATTTTCAAGAGAATTCCAATGTATTTTTTTAGATTTTTTGTCAAACTCAATTGTAATACTTCTTAAATTAGCACCAATATTTTTACCTGAGTTCATAGGTATAAAGCCAAGAGAAAAAAGTCTAATATCTCTTTTACCCCAAAAGGCTGCAATCCAATTATATAAATTTCTAATTTTGATTGAATCTTCATTAAAAAGCTCATTCAAATAGTTAGTTTTTTCCAAAGAGTTAGTTTTCTTTGAATTAGCGACTATATTTTTCGCAAATGAATCTTCAATCAAAGTATTGAAATTATCAATCATTAACTGTGGTAAAATTCCCGTATTTTTTTCATTTGCAAAGTATTCGTGTGCTTCAGCTAACTGTTTTGCTTTATAATATCTTTCTTTTCTAATTGTTGGTGAAGGAGCATTTACACCATATTTTAACAATAATTCTTTGTTTCCCAAATTTCGAGAAATGACCAAATCTTTTAATATAATATATCTTTCATATAAAAGGAAATCAGCATCCAAACTAATCTTAGAAAGCTCAGCTTTCTTTCCAGATTCAATAGTTTGATTAATCAATGCAGTATGGAAATTAGAATGTGCTTCCAAAGCCCAATCCATAGTATCTTGTTCTAAACAGAGCTCAGCTGCAAACTCTTCAATTTTGCTACTAATATAAAACAATCTAGTTAGTCTAACACTTCTAGTATCCATTGTGAACGAATTAGAATTTAATATATACAGATCCATTAAAGTCTCAAATTAAAAAGATAATATTTAGTTTGTAAATAAGCAATTATTAAATTAAAAATTAATATTTACTGTATAAACATAATACTAATATTATATAAATACAAGTAAATTTTATCAATACTTTAAATTATTTTGCGAAATAGGAAAATAATTTACAAAATATTATAATTCAAACCATTTTGACAACAAATTACATATAAATAAAAATATTCAATATAAAAAATTAGAATGTGTTTTTCTATTAATTATGAATAAATCATTAATTATTTTGAATATAATTAAAAAAAGTAATATTAAGAATAAATCAAAATATTACTTTAAAATCAATGTAATTATGGAGTTTTTATAAAAAATAAAATATGAAGAATATTTACATTTTTACGTGTTTATTTTTAATTGTCCAATGGAAAAATATTGGGAATACAACAAGAGTAAAAATAGTTGCTGTTACTAATCCACCAATGATAACAATTGCAAGTGGCTTTTGAGATTCAGAGCCAATTCCAGATGATAATGCAGCAGGCATTAACCCGATAGCTGCCATCAGTGCAGTCATAATAATAGGTCTAGTTCTTGCTCTTACAGCGTCCTTTATAGCTTCATTTAACTCCATTTTCTTTTTAATGTTACTATAACATTCTGATATTAATATTACACCATTCTGAATACAAATACCAAATAGTGCTATGAATCCAACCCCTGCAGAAATTCCAAAATTCATTCCAGATAAATGAAGTATTAAAATACCTCCAATTAAAGCAAAAGGAACATTTGCAAGCACTAATAATGAATCGTGTATATTTCCGAACATAACAAATAAAAGAACAAAGATAATTATTAAGCTAATTGGTACAACTTGAATTAACCTTTTGGTAGCTCTCATTTGATTTTCAAATTCACCAGTCCAATCGATTCTATAACCATCTGGTAATTTAACATTTTTATTTACTCTTGCTTGAGCATCAGCTATTGTACTTCCTAAATCTCTATCTCTAATCGAAAATTTTACACCAATAAAGCGCTTTGTATTATCACGATAAATAAATGCAGGTCCAGTAATTTTGTTGATTTTTGCAATTTCTTTTAATGGTACTTTATCACCACGCATAGTCGGTACCATAAGTCTCATAATATCTTCTTCATCTTTACGATATTCTTTTTGGTATCTAATTCTTATATCAAATTTCTTTTCATCTTCATACATAACAGTGGCAGTTTTTCCACCTATAGCCATTTCAATCAAACTTTGAGCATCAGCTTTTGAAACTCCATAAATTGCCATCATTTCTTCATCTAAAACTACACTAATTTCAGGTTGCCCTAAGTTTCTTAAAACCCCAACATCTTTTATACCTTCAACATTTTTGATTTGGTTCAAAACTTGGTTCGATAATTTGTCAAGAGTATTTAAATCATATCCATAAATTTTAACAGCATTTGAGGCATTTATTCCAGCAACAGCTTCTGCAACATTATCAATAATAGGTTGAGAATAATTATAAATTATACCTTGATAATTTTTAAGTTTTTTATCCATTTCATCTACTAATTGGTCGGTAGTAATTTTTCTTTTCCATTCGTCTTTATGTTTTAAATTTACTTGCATTTGAACATAATAAAAACCACTTGGATCAGTTCCATCATTACTTCTACCTGTTTGAGAAAGCACTGAATTTACTTCAGGAAAACTTTTCAAATCTTTCCTAAAAGTTGCTACCATTTTAATTGTTTCAGTTAGTGAGGTACTCATTGGTAACTTAGCCTCTACCCACAATGCACCTTCATTAAGAGGAGGTAAAAATTCAGTCCCAAGCCATTTTGTAGAAAACAAAGTAAAAGCAAGTATAACAAAAGAAACTATGATTGTTAATTTCTTATTGTTAAAAGTCCAATTAAAAGCAAAACTAACGACTTTATTTATAAACTCAACAAATACATTATGCTTTTCTTTTACATTTTTTTGTAAAAGAATATTTGCAAGAACAGGTACTAAAGTAAGAGTAAGTATTAATGCACCAAATAATGCAAATCCTAGTGTATAAGCTAGTGGTGAAAACATTTTCCCTTCTACTTTTTGAAAAGCAAAAATAGGAAGAAGAGCTGAAATAATGATTAGTTTTGAGAAAAAGATAGCTTTTCCCATTTCAGTACTAGTTTTTTTGATAATACCAAGCTTAGAAAGATGATTAAATCTTTCCATACCAACTTTTTGTGAAACGTGATCTAAGGCTACAAATATCCCTTCGACCATAACTACAGCACCATCTATAATTATCCCAAAATCAATTGCACCGAGTGAAAGTAAGTTAGCACTCATACCTTTCATTTTTAAACAGAAAATTGAAAACAAAAGTGCAAGAGGAATAATGATAGATACAATTAATGTAGTTCTCCAGTCAGCCATAAAAATCAAAACGATGAAAGTAACTAATAGTATACCTTCCATTAAATTATGCATTACAGTTTCTGTACAGAAATGTATTAAATTATCTCTATCATAAAAAGTAACCATTTTGACATCAGAAGGTAGCACTTTAGTATTAAGTTCTTCAATTTTTTCTTTTAGTCTGGAAAGAACTTCACTTGGGTTTTCACCCTTTCTCATTACTACAATTCCTTCAACCACATCATCATTTTTTTCTAAACCAACTTGTCCAACTCTAGCAGCACTAGCTTCGTGAACACTCGCAACATTTTTAACTAAAACAGGATTGCCATTATAATTAGCAACAATAGTGTTATCTATATCATTGATAGTAGTTAAAAGTCCTAATCCTCTTACTACATAAGCCTGACCATTCATTTCAATTACATCGCCACCTACATTTAGATTTGCTTTGTTTACAGCTGAATAAAGTTCAAGTGGTGTTAAATCATATTTTTGTAATTTTACTGGATCAACAGAAATTTCGTAAATCTTTTCTTGTCCACCAAAAGCAACTACATCAGCTATTCCAGGAACTGAGCGAAGCTGACGATCTATAACCCAATTTTGAATTGTCAGCAAATCTCTAGAATCTCTAGTATCATTTTCACTTTTCAAAGTATATCTAAATATTTCACCAGTAGGTCCGTAAGGTGGCTGAACTTCAGGAACAACACCATCTGGGAATTGTAAATTTCGTAATTGATTATTTACTTGCTGACGTGCAAAAAAGTCTTCAACATCATCTTCAAAAATTATTTTAATTACAGAAAGTCCAAACATTGTAATACTTCTTACATTTGTTTTTTTCTGCAAAGGGTTCATTGCAATTTCAATTGGAGTAGTAACAAATCTTTCTATTTCTTCAGCACTTCTCCCATCCCATTGAGTTACAATAATAATTTGTGTATTTGTGACATCAGGAAATGCTTCAATTGGAATATTAATATAACTAATCCAACCTGCAACAACAAGCAACCCAATACTAAAGAAGATAAAATATTTGTTTTTAAGTGAGAAGGAGATGATATTTCTAATTAGGTTTTTCATTTATTTAATCGTTTAGTTCATCATAAATTAAAAGTCCATTTTTAGAGATAACTTTTTCTCCAGTTTTAAGACCTGATTTGATATAAGTAATGCCACTTAATTGGCGATAAACTTCCACCAATCTAGTTTCAACTTCGCTTCTACTTTTAAAAACCATAACCCAAGTTTTACTCTTATCGAAAATTATAGCTTCAGATTTAACTGCAACCATATTTTTCTTTTCAGAAAAATCTAAAATTACAGTAGCATTCATTTCAGGTTTAAGTAATAAATCAGGATTAGGAATTTTGATTCTTACTTTCATAGCTTTGGTAGATGGGTCAATAGTGTTAAAAATTCTATCAATTTTGCCTTTAAAAACTTTTTCAGGGTAGCTGATAGTTTGTATTTTAGATTCATAACCAACTTCTACTTTACTAATATCTGTTTCATTTACATTTGCTAAAACCCAAACTTCGTCAATTTGTGCAATAGAAAAAAGTACATCAAGTTTATCAGCCCTTAATTGCTCATTTAAATTAATATTTTTTGTAACTATAAAACCACTTATAGGTGCATAAATATTATAAGAAGCTCCATCACCTAACTTATAAATAGAATAAATTTCGTTAATCCTATTTAGTTCTGCCTTTGATTTATCTAATTCTCTTTCTGAACTTACAACATCTTTTTCAGAATTAAGTTTGCCTTCAAACAAATCTTTAGTAACTTTTAGGTTTTTTTCAGAAATAGCAACATTATTCAAAGCATCATATTTTTCTTTTTGAAATTGTGCAATTTCTCCACTTCTAATTACAGCTAAGACTTGCCCCTTATTTACATAATCACCTAACTCAACATTTACCTTAATAATACTACCACCGACTATTGGATAAATGTTAGCCAATTTACTATTGTCAGGAGTTATTTTCCCAAATAATTTTAGCTCATTTTTGACATCCATTATTCTTGCTGTGTCAATAGTACATAGCTTCATCATACTATCAGTCATACTAAAAGGTTTAACAACTTCAGATGTTTTCTGATTGCAACTACTGAGGCTTTCAATAATTACTATAGCAAGTAATATAAAGAGAAATAATTTGTTTTTGTTTTTCATTTTAATATACATTAAAAGCTGTTAGATAATTAATTTTTTCTGCAGAAGTGACTAATTGAACATAAATTCTTTGAAATTCTGCAATTGCATCGTTGTAAGATTCTATAAAATCAACAAATTCAATTAAAGAAATATTTCTTTTTTGAAAATTATCAGATTCACCATTTAAGACTATTTCAAAATCATTTGTGTAAAGTTTTTTAGCTTTATTATATTCAAAAATACTTCTTTTCATATTTGCGTAAGCTTCTTGAATTTCAGCTGTAACTTCAACTTTCTTTTGTTTTGATTGATATTCACTAACAGTTTGCATTTGTTTTGCAGATTCAATATTTCCTTGATTTCTATTCCAAATGGGAATAGGCACACTTAATCCAAACAATATTTGATCTTGGAAATAGCCACCATTATGGTCTAATGTTAGATTAAAAGAAACATCTGGTATAGCCATACTTTCTTGAAAGTTCAGATTCAACTTAGATAATGTAATTGTTTGGTCAACAATTTTTTTGTCTGGTCTATTTGCAAGAGCAAGAGACAATAAATTTTCTAATTGTGGCTCAACAGTATATTTGTTAAAAACATTTTCGTCAATAAGAGGAGTAATGTTTCGAGAATCTTGTAATAGAATTTTGAGTTTTTTGATTTCTTCATTATTTCTTTGAGCTAGTTCAGCATTGTCATTATTGATTTTAAGATAAGTAGATTTCAATCGAACTACATCTTTCATTGGAATATTTCCTTTGTTTGCTTGAACTTGGAAGGATGTAATAATTGTATCTAAAAGAAGTAATTGACTATTGTAGTTTTTTAAAAGTATATTTTGAGATTGTAGTGTGTAAAAGCTAATATGAATTTGATATTTCAAATTTCTTATAACATCTTCAAATTGTAATTGTGCTGTTTTCGAATTCTCTTTAGCAATGTCAATAAGACTACTATGTTTACCACCTAATAAAATAAGTTGGTCAATTGAAAATGCTCTTTGACCTAACTTATTTACATTTAAAAATTTACTATTATCGAATGCAAACGAGTTAAAACTCATTGATAAATTTGGATTTGGGTAAAGTTCAGCTTGTAATTCAAGTGCTTTACTTGCTTGAATATTGAATTTACTTGCTAGAAGTGCATAGTTGTTACTTAAAAACAGACTATCAGTTTGATTAATGTTTAAGTAATTATCTTCTGAATAAAGAAATTGTAATGCAAAAGCAAAAATCAGAATACAACAAAAATAAAAAGTCCTGAATTTCATACAAAAAAATATAATTATTAATCTTAACTGTAATATTTTGTTAAAACGCAATTATATAGGCATGAATTTTATTAAGTATTAAAATCTAATTTGATTTTAATACAAATTAAAGAAATAGACTATTTTATAAGACTCACAATGATTGTAATTACAACTAAAACTAAGCTAATACCTGCCATCCAAATAGCTAAATTACCTTTTTTCTCAGTTGTTGTAGCTTTATCTTGCATTATATCTCTATCTTGTAAAAGTTCAGATACTTTTATAGCCAGTTCTTTAATATCTTTAGCTAAATGAGAGTTATCTGTATTGCCACCCATACTAGAGAAATTAGAACTCCCAGTACCTTTCGCTTTAAGCTTATTTGCAATTGATCCTAATGAACCAAAATCAGAAGACAAATCACCAAAGTCATCTTCCTTTTTTTCTTGTGGTACGCTAAGAGTTTGTACTTTTTTGTTAATATCATGTATTAATCTTTCTAATGCTTTGTAGCGACGCTCAATTTCAACTTCAGTATCTTCAGTTTGTATAAGTTGTGCTTTATTCAACTCTTCGGTAATAACCTTTAATCTATTTCCTTCAACTCTTATATCTTCAACTTGAGTAAACATCATTTTAAGTTCTTTTTTCTGTCCATCATTCATCTGAAGAACTCTTTGTTCAGTAATTGCTAACTTTTGTTCAAGTTGTTTTTGTTTTAAAGAAAGTCGAACTTCAATTTTTTGAGACTCTTTGTCTAATTCATCCTCAACTTTATGTTGAATGCTATCGATAGTAGCAGAAAGTTCTTTTTCAGATTTGTATTTGAAATCTGTTATAACAGCTTTTACATCAACAGTTTGTTGTTGTAAAGAATTGGACAAAGCTTCAAGTTTAATTCTAATATCCTGAACTTGTTTTAATTCACCGTGAAGACTAATTGCTTTTTTGGTAGTTTGATCAAGTTCAGTTACAGCTTTTTCGTGAACTACTTCTAAATTTACAATTTTGTCTTCAACTTGAGTAGTTAATAATCTAGCTTGCTGACTTAATGCATTTTTCTCATTTTCTAAGCTTTTTAACTCTTTAGCTAGTAATTCAAATGCAAGATTAAAATCTTTAACTTGATTACGTACTGCTTCAAATAATTGTCTAACTTCAGGGCTTAAAGCTCTTAAATCCTCCATTTTGCTGTCCTTTCTAAAAAGAGTTTGAGTGCAGTTTGTAAATGTTTTAAGTAATATTCTTCAATTTCAGGTACTGGCACTTTAGAATATTTCAAAAGTAAATTAAACATTTCAACCCTAAATGGTACATCAGTATTATATCTTTCTTTTAAAAATTCATTCAAATACTCAAGCAAATGACCTTCTTCAGCAAGATCTTCAAAATGAGTTACAGGTCCAACCGTCTGTAAAAGCCTATCTATTTGTTTATCAGAAAAAACTTGTTTCATAGAATTTAAAGAATTTAGTAATAATTGAATATCAAATTAATCAAAATAAAATTAATGACAAATGATTTAATTTATATCGGTTAATGTAATTGATACTTTAGAAATTATTATTTTTGTATTAGCATTTTAAAAAAGAAATTAAAAAGTATGAAAGACCTAAATAACGACATATATTTACATTTTGAAACATATCAAAGAATTAGTTCTGAAGAGCAAAAAGATTTGGATTTGCTATTAAATGAATGCAAATCCAGATTAAAAAAACATAATGAGAAGAACATTAAAAAAGCTTATTTTATATGTTTGGAAGCACATAAAAATCAAATTCAAGCAAATGGACAGCCCTACTATAAACATCCATTATCTGTGGCAATAACATCAATTAGAGATTTTAAATTAGATGATGTTTCTGTAATTTGTTCACTAATGTGTGAAGTATTAAATTATAGCAATGATTTTACTTTAGATTATATAAAAAAGGAATTTGGCGAAACTGTTTCTGAAATAATTGATGGGATTACTCAAATAAAAGCTATTGAAGAAAATTATATAAACAATATGAATTTTCTTGACAATTTTAGAAAAATACTTTTTTCATTGTTTAAAGATGTCAGGATTGCATTAATCAAATTGTCTGAAAGGCTAAGTTTGCTAAGAGTAATTAGTAATTCACCAGATGAAAAGAATATTAAGATTGCAAAAGAAGTAATGGAAGTATATGTACCTTATGCTAATAGATTTGGTTTGAGAAATATTAAATGGGAAATGGAAGATTTGTTTTTCAAAACAACCAACCCAATAGCTTACGAAGAAATAAGAGAAAAGTTAGATGGTACACGAGAAGAAAGAGAGGAATATGTATCTAATTTTTTAGAGCCAATAAAAGCTCATCTTGAAAAAGACGAAATGCTTTCAAAAAATAATGTTACTTGGGAACTTTCAGGTAGAGTAAAACACATTTATTCTATTTTTAATAAAATAATAATACGTCAGAAGCCCATGGAAGAGCTTTATGATTTGATAGCTGTGAGAATTATCTTAGATACAAATGATAAAAACTTATGCTTTTATGCTTATGGAATAGTTGCTGATATTTATCCACCAGTACCAGAAACATTCAAAGATTATATAAATGCTTCCAAACAAAATGGATATCAATCAATTCACGTTGCAGTTTTAGGACCAAAACAAACTCCAGTTGAAGTGCAATTTAGAACAAAGTCAATGCATTATACTGCTGAGAATGGAGTTGCTGCTCACTTTAATTACAAACCAGGGTTGGTACCTGCTCATAGCGTATTTGAAAATCAACATGCTCAAGAATGGATGAATTATGTAAAAGAAATTTTTGAGAATGCCGAAGAAGATAATACTCAAGAACTATTAGACTCAGTTAGACAAAATTTGTTTTTAGAGGAAATTCATGTATTTTCTCCCAAAAACCAACTTTATACTTTCCCTAAAAATGCCACTCCATTAGATTTTGCATTTAATATTCATTCTGAACTAGGTTATCACTGTGTTGGAGCAAAAGCAAATTCAAAAATTGTACCTCTTAATTACAAAATGCAAAGTGGCGACCAAATAGAAATACTAACTTCATCAAAACAATTCCCTAATCAAGAATGGATTAAATGGGTAATTACTTCAAAATCTAAATCTCTAATTTATAAATTTTTAAAACAAGATGATAAGATTAGCTATTTTGAAGGTTTAGAACTATGGGAAAAGACAATTAAAGAAAACAACTTAAGATACAATAAAAAGTATGAAAAAGTATTATTAGCAGAATTTGGTTTCTCAAACATGAAAGAATTTATAATTGCATTTGCCAGACAAAAATTTTATGTTTATGATATTGTTAATTTCTTCAAGAAACAAAACAATAAAAGCACTTTCATTTCTTCTAAGAAAGAAACAAACAGAAAAAGCCTTAACAATTCAATTTTTGCAAATCCTTATGCAAGTAGTTTCAATATAAATTTTATTATAAGAGGCGATGATAGACCAGGTCTTGTAAAAGATATTACTACTTTAATTATTGGTCAAGAAAACACAATGCTTAATGGTGTAAGTTTTGATTCTTACAAAGGTAATTTTTTAGGTACAATTAGTGTTGAGATCAAGGATGCTAATAGCTTAAGTCAACTAATTTATGACATAAATTTAGTTGAAAATGTAAAAACAATTGATTGGGTAGAAAAATAAATAATTAAAGAAGTGTGTTAATATAAGTTTTTTTATTATTTTTGAGTTTTAATAAAGTAAATTTTATAATTAAGTAAATAAAGAATCAAAGTGGACTTACAATTTATACTCTTTTTTGTCTTCGGAACTTTAGCAATTGCAAGTGCAAGTGCAACTGTTCTTAGTAAGAATCCTGTAGTTTCGGCTATGGCTTTAGTATTTCATTTTTGTACTTTAGCTTGTGTATATTTCACATTAAATGCTCAATTTGTAGGAGCATTGCAAGTATTAGTATATGCAGGTGCAATTATGATACTTGTGATTTTCGTTATAATGCTTTTAAATTTAGGTAATGAAAAAGCTTTTGCCGAAAAATTTAATTATCGTAAAGGAATTGCTATAATGCTTGGGGCATCATTTATAATAATGTTAGCTACTTCTTTTTTATCAAAGAATTACATTACAAATCAGATGCCAGCATCATCATTAAAAAATGGTACTGTTGAGAAAATTGGATTAGATCTTTTCACTTCTTACATCTATCCATTTGAAGCAATTGCTTTACTTTTATGTGTAGCAGTAGTTGGTGCAATTATATTAGCTAAAAAGAAAATTAGTCACTAAACAAAAAACAAAATGATACATTCAGTCCCTTTAGAATATTATTTATTACTTTCAGGCATTATTTTCACAATTGGTGCATTGGGAGTACTTACTCGTAGAAATGCCATAATCATCTTTATGTGTATTGAATTGATGCTTAATTCTGTTAATCTTACTTTAGTTTCTTTTTCTTCATTTTTAGGAGATACTGCTGGTCAGATTTTCGTTTTTTTCGTTATGGCAGTTGCTGCGGCTGAAGCTACAGTTGGTTTAGCCATTGTACTAGCATTGTTTAGAAATCAACAAACTATATATGTTGATGAAGTAAACTTAATGAAGTGGTAAGTACAAGAATTTCTTACTTTACAAGCAGGTATAAATACTATATCTGCTTTTTTTTTATAAAAAATTAAATATGCAAATCTCTAAAGAGCAAAAATCTGAATTAGTACTTTTAATAATCACATTAATTTGGGGTGGTACATTTCTTTTTACTAAAATAGGCTTGCAGTATTGTCCACCTTTTTTTTATATTGTTTTAAGGTTTTCATTAGCACTACTTATTTGCTTTTTATTTTTTACAAAACACTTATTACAAATAGACAAAGAAACTTTAAAACAAGGTGCAATTTTAGGTTTGCTTTTTGGTGGTGGGTTTATGCTTCAAACTTATGCATTACTAACCACTTCAATTACTAAGACTGCTTTTATAACTGGTCTAACAGTTGTTATGACTCCATTTGCTTTTAGAGTTGTTTTCAAAAAAAACATAGCTAGACTTCAAATAATTGGTGTTTTAATCTGTGGAATTGGGCTATATATATTTACCAATCCTTCATTTGATGATTTTAAAATAGGTGATTTGCTCACTCTCATTTCTACAATGTTTTGGGCTTTTTATATCACATTTTTAGATAAATTCACAAAAGAAAGACATGATTTTACTCATACAATTCAAATAGTAGCATTGCAGTTTTTTTCTGCTTTACCATTAGCTTTAATTGCCTTCTTTTTAGTTGAATATAATGTCAAACCCATTATTTTTAATTTTCAACTATTACAATCGCTAGCTTATAATGGAATTATTGCTTCATTTTTTTTAAGCCTTCTTCAAACAAAATATCAAAAGAATACAACACCAGTTAAAGCATCATTAATATATAGCTTAGAGCCTATTTTTGCAAGCTTTATTGCGATTATAGCTATTAATGAAATACTTTCTTTAAGAGAGTATGTTGGTGCTATTATCTTACTTAGTGGTGTTGCAGTCTCTGAATTTGGTGATATGTTTCTAAGAAGAATAATGATGAGATAAGTTATTTGTTTAAATTGATATTTTTACATTTTGAGATAATTCATAAAATATATGAACCAATTTAAAATCATATTTTTACTTATATTTATATCATTCGTTTTATTGCAGTCTAAGCAAAAAGTAAAGAAAATAGATACATCTAAAGAATTTGAAATTCTTGCAGATAAATATTTGTACGCTGGTGCTTCAAAAGAAGCAATTGATAATTACACAAAAGCGATATTAATTAACCCTAAAAAGGCAAACTTATATTTAAACAGAGGTATTGCAAAAGCTCAAGATAACAATTGTTCAGATGCTCATAATGATTTTGATATAGCTTTAAATTTCAAATTTGAATCAAAATATTTGGTTTATTATAATAAAGCCTATTGTTTTTCAAAAAATAATAATCCTCAAATGGCTATTGTTCTTTATTCAAAAGCGATAGCCGAAAATCCTAAATATGCAAACTCTTATAACAATAGAGGCGTTGAAAATGAAAAACTTAGAAACTATGCAAAAGCATTAATAGATTATCAAATTGCTTCAAAATATGATTCAAATAATTTTACTATTTACTATAATATTGCAAAAATCAAAAATTACTTTAAAGATAAAAATGAAGCTATTTATTTTTTGAATAAATCCTTGAAAATCAAAGATGATTATAAAGAATCATTGATTTTAAGAGCTGAATGTTATGTTTATTTGAATCAATTAGATAATGCTATTACAGATTACAGTAAACTTTTGGAAATAGAAAAAGACAACACAGAATATATGTTAAAAAGAGGATATTGTTATTCTAAAGCAAATGTATTTGCACTTGCTTGTGCAGATTTTAAACGAGCTAAAGAGTTGAAAAATCCCAAAGCTGATGATTTTGTCAAAAGTTTTTGTAAATAATCATTTTTTTATACCTACTTCAACTAACTTAAAATCTAATAAATCAGTTAAAACTTTTGATTTAATATTAATAATAAAGCCCCTTTTCCCACCATTAATATAAATATTATCGTTATCTAAAATAGTTTTTTCAATATAGACTTTCATTTGTTTTTTTGTTCCAAAAGGTGAAGTACCACCAAATTGATATCCAGTAACTTTACTAGCATTATTCATATCGGAAGGAAAGACATTTTTCACACCAATTTGCCTAGCCAGTTCCTTGGTAGAAACTTCCAAATCTCCATGCATTAAAACAATAAATACATTTTTATTATCATCTTGCATTACCAAAGTTTTTAATATTGAATGCTCTTGAACATTTAGTTCTAAAGCAGTTTGAGCAGTTCCACCTTTTTCTACATACTCGTATAGGAATGGCATAAAACTTACTTTTTTATCTTTAAACTGCCTAATAGCAGGTGTTATTGGGTAATTATCTTTAGACATAATTTTTAAATTTATTTGAATTACTTCCCAAAATAATAATTTAGAAATAATCTAGTATTAATGATACCTTGATTTAAATTGACTGTACTATATATATCCAATTCTTCAACTTTATTTGTTTTTGAATTTATAACATTTCCAGATTTCATATATCTTGATTCTTCAAATAAATAATGAAAATTAATTTCGCCACCAATACTAAATTTAGTTGAAACAAAATATTCTCCTCCAACTCCTAAATCAATATTGAATAGATCAACATTATTAAATACAGAATTTAATTCACAATCACATATGTTATTTTGATTCTTTATAGTAGAAATAAGCCCATAACCTACATTAGAATTTACATAAAAATTTAACATGTCCTTATTTTGAACAAATATCTTCAACCCTATCTGAGGAAAATAAACATTTGCAGGAATTTCTTTTATATTTTTATAAACAGAATTAGTTTTATCATTTTTTATAAACCCCTCTTGAGTAAAAATCAAATCTAACTTGTAAAATTGAACTCCAATATAAGGAATAGCATTTCCTGACTTAATTTTACTCCCTAAAATAAAAGCACCAGAGTTGTAATTTGGACTGATGCTAAACATTGTTAGAGATGAAGAAATATTACTAATTAAAATAAAATTAATAAAAATCAATGTTATAAACTTAATGAAAGAACCTTTTTTAATCATATATTGTAAAATTATTTGAAAATTATAAAGTTATGAAATTTTATACAAAATTCATTTTTAACGCTATTGTAAGTGACGAAACAATAATAGAATATTTCCTCGTAATTTCAAATCAATTATTTTTTCTAATCTTCATCATCTAATTGAAAGATTTCCTCTACACTCTTAGCAAAATATCTTGCAATTTTTAATGATAAGACTGTTGAAGGAACATATTTATTCAGTTCCATTGTATTTATAGTTTGTCTGCTAACACCAATTTGTTTTGCTAGTTCTTCTTGAGAGATTTTTTTAATTGCTCTTTCTACTCTAATGTTATTATTCATTTGAAATTACCTTTGAGTTTTTCCAAATAATGAAATTAAAGCGTGCAATGAATATTAATAATGTACTTACTATATTCAAATCCATAACATACAAGTAAAATTCATCATATATAAAAATAGTTGCTAAGGATCCCTGTAATGATTACAAATAGTAATGTCAATGCCATTGACCGCATTCGGATGAAATAATTCATTTCATCTTCAACTTTTTCTTTTGAAAATGCTATTAAATAAGCACCTAAAGTTACAAAAACTAATATTAATTCATCTGTAATATTATTTTCAACGAAAGTAAAATATATCTTATTACTAAATAATTGGTGGCTCATGATAGCAAAAACGTTTGTTTTAAAAAATGGGATTTCTTCAATTCCATTAATTTTAAACATGATAAATAATCCAAACAAAAGTGATGGTACAAATATTATCCAACCATATTTTTTATATTTGTGGGGCAGGAGCAAGCGAGATTTCATTGTGATTTCCTAAAAGTAAATTGTAGTTGTAAATAATAGACGATACAAATGTAAAGTTTATTTTACATATTAACAAATTATTTTTACTTTTAGTAAGAAAAATATTACTTTTGGTCTTGAAATAGTATTTTTTCAAAACATACACTACTTTCTACATTAGCATATTGACCATAGTTGGGTATAATATTATAATTATTCTTCTTATATAGTCCAATTGCTTCTGGTTGTTTTATTCCAGTTTCCAAAATACATTTTTGAAATCCAAGTTCTTTTGCCCAATTTTCTAACTCTTTCAAAACGATTGAAGCAATTCCATTTCCTCTTTTCTCAATAGGAACATACATTCTTTTAACTTCCATTACATTTTTTTCATAGACTTTAATTGCCCCACATCCAACTGGCACTTGATTATGATATGCTATTACAACATATTTGATAGAATCAATTTTATTGAATTGTGAATAAAAGCTATGGTCTGCACCATCTCTTATAGCCAAATCTTTGTCAAGTTCAACAACTAATTTTTGGAAATCCAAATTTTCTGAATTTGTACGTTTTAAATTAATCATTAGACAAAAATTATTTAATAAATCTTAAGCCCCTTTTTTTAAAAGGGGTTTGGGGTTTTACATTTTCTACGATACCAAGTATTTCATTGCACACGAAATCAAAATTCTCGTCAATTTCTCTATTTGTGTATCTTATCACTTGTAAACCATATCCTTCCAGTATAGTTGTCCTAATTTTGTCATATTCAATTGCATCATTAGAAAAATGCGAATCGCCGTCTATTTCAATGACTAATTGTAGTTTAGAACAATAAAAATCGACTATATAATTATCTAGAATCTTTTGCCGTTGAAAAGTATAGGGCAATCCTCTAAGAAGATTAAACCATATTTTCTTTTCAGCTTTTGTCATATTCCTACGTAATTCCTTAGCTCTTTCGTTAAGTTTGGGATTATAAGGGATACAATTATTTTTTGAAATCAAATTTGAAAGCATATTGATTTTTATAGTTTTATTCTAAAAAACCAAACCCAATACAAAAAACCCAAACCCCTTTTAAAAAAAGGGGCTTAAATATTAATTTAAGCATAGGTGTTAAACTATTTTACATGGTATTAGAGCATCTTCATCAAACGAATACACAGCACATAATCTGTGGTAACCATCTGCTATAATAACTTTACCATTAGAAGTATCTCTAACAAGTAAAAGAGGTGACAAGCTAATTCCTTTTTGGATTTTCTTTATGTCTTTTTTTATATGTTTGTTACTAACTCCTAAAAGTGATAATTCACTTGCTCGGAATATGTCTTTAGCTTTATACTGGATAACATTAGCATTTTTTAGTTTGTCTAAGTATTGCTTTACTTTTACTTCATTAAAAATCAAACTTAAATATGAATTTGCAGCAGGATAGTCTTGCTCTTCAGGCTCAATTAACCATTCAATTCGATTTGTTTTTTTCACTTTTATCTCTATCTCTATTTAATAGCCAACTATCAATTGGTTTTAAAACAATATTTACAGCAAGGATAAGAAATGTTGCAATATATGTTTCAGTATAATACCCTGCTGCTGCCAAACATCCAATTGCTGAACTACACCAAATTGTAACAGCTGTGGTAAGACCATGTACACTTATTCCTTCTTTAAAAATCACTCCAGCACACAAAAAACCAATACCGGTAACTACTTGACCTATTATTCTAGTTACATCGCCATTCTTCTGAGTGATAATAATTGATAATAATACATACAATGATGAACCAAGTGCCACCAAGGTTGTTGTTCTTAAACCAGCTGATTTATGATGCCATTGTCGTTCAAATCCAATCAACATTCCAGCTACTAATGCAACGAAAACTCTTATTAAAAATTCTAAATTTGTCATTTTTTTTGAGAATATTTGTGAACTAAGTTAATTAAAGATGTAATTTACAAAAATTATAACATTATATTTAATATCTTTCATTAAATATTCTAAATATAGATAGTTTATAATTGTTGTTTAAGCACTCTCTCCAATTTATCCAAATTATGTTCATTAGCAGTTTCTAAGAATGATCGCATTTTATTAGCGAATTTTTGAATGTTACAGAAATGTAAAATAGCTTCCATATAGAGAAACTATTTTGTTTTATATTTATTTTAAAAACAAATATTTACTACTTCAATCTAATCATGATTTTTTCTCAACAATTATACTTACTTTATAAGTTAAATAAATTGTAATTAGCATTAAAACTGTTACTAGCATTGCTAAGTAATCATAATGCTCTAATGGTGCAAAATTATCTTTTTGAACTATAATTAAGCCAGCAATTACAGCTCCAAAACCACCTGCAATTTGTTGCAAAGAAGAATTTATACTCATAAATGCGCCTCTATCTGCTTGATTAGGGATAGCAGAAGTAAGAGCTTGTGAAGGAATCATTCTACCCATTACAAAAAGCATTATTAAAACATTTGCTAAGAGTACGATAGGGAATGGAGTTACTGAAAGGTGAGAATAGATATTTATAACGATAACAGCCACAATAGTGCTATAAGCAAACAATTTGAATTTACTAATTTTATCACTAAATTTTCCAATTACAGGCATAATTATTAAAGTTGCTACACCAGTTATCATAAATAGTAAAGGCAATTGAGCATTTGTAATTTTTAAATTATTGATAGCATAGGCACTTCCAAATGGCATCATCATAAATCCACCAGTTGCTAATAATGCAGTATTTAAAAAACCAATCCTATAATCAGATTGTGACAAAGTATTTAATAAATGTTTGAATGCAGTATGATCTTTTTGAATATTAAGATGTTCTGTAATTGGTTTCATTTTAAGAAAGATAGTTAAAGTAACTATTCCACTCATTATAGCAATCCAGTAAAATGGCACATTCCAACCGTATGAATTTGCAATATATAAGCCTATTGGAATTCCAAGTACCTGACTTGCACCAAATCCCATTTGCACAAATCCCATTACTTTTCCTCTTTGCTGAAGTGAAAATAAATCTGCAACAATAGCCATTGCTATCGACCCAATTACTCCTCCGAAAATACCAGTAAATATTCGAGCAAATACTAGTAAATGAAAATTTGGAGCCATAGCACATAAAAAAGTACCTATTACAAATCCAATATAGAAAAAGAGTAAAAGTTTTTTACGGTCAAATTTATCTGCAAATCCTGCTGTCAATAATCCTGAAATACCAGCACTAAAAGCATAAGCCGAAACTGCCACTCCAAATTGTGAAGCTGATATTTTTAATGTTTTCATCATAATATCACCTAATGGTGACATTACCATAAAATCCAAAACAACTGTAAAGAGAGTAGTAGCTAATATGAAGATTGTAAATTTTTGATAGCCAGTAAAAGGTATTTCTGGCTGTTGGTGTTCTGTCATTTTATATTTGTTAAACGTAGTTGAAAGATTTGATTTCACGCAAACCCTTCATTATTATTGTAATTGCTAAGTGGAGATTAATATTTTTATATTGTAAATTTTCACACCCTCAAGCTACCTCTAAAGCCTCTTGCTGCATAATATGATTCAGCACCATTATGATAAGGTGGGTTCTAAAAATTGATTTTTAAAATTTCTTGCAAAACAGAACCCAATAGTTTTGCTCAATTAATTTTTATATTAATTCAAATATAATGTTTTATATTGATTAAAACAAATATATTCTATCTATCTATCTATCT
>JAPLFM010000018.1:0-506 GCA_026390675.1 Candidatus Kapaibacterium sp.
CAAATTGCTCTCGCAATTTTCCAAAATGTTACATTAAAATCATTGCAGTATTTTGCAGTGAATTTCGTGTTTTTTTAATTTTGAAATCTTTTTTTTCTAATGTAAATCTTCAAAGAACATAAAATAATAGTAGGGGAAATGACGTATTATTTATGTAGATATTGCGTGCTTTTTAAAACATCTAATTCAATAATTAATACAAATACTTAACTCTAAATCCAACAGAAATCACAACATCAAGATTATAATACTCTATCTCCCTTGTGATACTCCTATTACCTTCAATTTGAACTGTTGCATATTTTGCAACAGTTGAATCTTTTGGTAACTCACCATCTTTGAATATATTATAAATGTGCCTTGAAACTACTGACTTATCTCTATTTAACAAGTCAGAGATTTGATTTAATGATAGCCAAACTGTATCTGTATGCATACGAACTTCGATTTCAGTTTGCTTATCTTCCGTTTGATAAATTAAAATTTCACCTCTATTTTCCACTATC
>JAPLFM010000018.1:514-6267 GCA_026390675.1 Candidatus Kapaibacterium sp.
CCTCTATTTTCCACTATCTACCTCTTTAGTTTTTATGCAAGCTTATTTCTACCTCACCCACTCCCTTCCACTATCGCTATTTCTTCTGGGGTAAGAACATAAAATAATAATAGAAAGAATGACGGATAAATTGTGTAGATATTGCGTGCTGGTTTCTTTGATATTAGATTTGATACTAAAGTAGATTCAGTTGCAAAATACAATTTGGCTAAAGCCGGTTTTCATAATCTTTCATTTTTACATCCAGCTAAAGCTGGACGCTATTGAAATATCAGTTTAGGATATATTTGGCTTTTTAGGCTGAAAGTCTAATATCTCAAAACATAGGGCAACGCCCTTTGGTAAAAGTTCTCTTTCCAATTCAGCCTGTAGGGCTGAAACAGATTTTCTTCAAACCTTACAGGCTTGGTTTACTCTTTATTTTATTAGCTTGGGGTTTCGCCCCAAGTTTTGATCTTTAAGCCCTTCAGGCTTTAAAGACAAATCCAAATTACTTCCTTAGTTCCATCGGAACGGTATGTCGGTAGAAAATTTGAATAGGGAAAGAAAATCAAGCTCCGTAGGTGCGAAATATAAGACAAATTAAGAATTTACCACAAAGTTCGCAAAGAAGGCACAAAGGACACAATTTGGAAAAATTTTCCAAATAAGTTTTCCAAAGTGTGTTTTTTGCCAAATAACGGCAATAATTAATTTAAATTAATTTAGATTTCTAAATACTAAAACTAAATCAAGATGGCGGAAGACAAATTGCTGTCGCAATTTTACAAATTCAGTAAAAAAAATCATTGCAGTATTTTGCAGAGAATATCGTGTTTGTTCAATTTATAATCTTTTTTTTCAAATGCAAAACTTCAAAGAACAAAAAATAATAATAGAGAGAATGACGGATATATTGTGTAGATATTGCGTGTTTTATTTTAACCTCTAAACTCTTCAATCTCTTGAATATATAGAGTAAATATCTAAAACTATTGAACTTATTAAAAGTTTTTTTAATATTCCATTAGTTTTCCCATATTTTAAATAAAGTTAATATTCATATTTTTCCTTCATAATTCATTTTGGTTTCTATCTTCAGCATTCTCATAAAATTCTTTTAGTTTACGTTCTAAAAGTTTTTTATCAATGAGTTTTGTATTATATTCAGCCACAAGAGCTGGCGACAAACTTCTACTTAATGCATATTCAACAATATCATTTTCCTTACTTTTACATAACAATATTCCTACTGTTGGTTTCTCGTGTGCTTTTTTGACATCTCTATCAAGAGCTTCAAGATAAAAATTAAGTTTACCAAGATATTCAGGTTTGAAATCGTCAATTTTCAATTCAAAAGCCACAAGACAACATAATTCTCTATGATAGAAAAGCAAATCCACATAGAAGTCTTTACTTCCAACTTGTAATGGATATTCTTCTCCAACAAAAGTAAAGTCTTTACCTATTTCCATTAGAAAAGTTTTTAGGTTATTTACTATTCCTTTTTTAAGTTGAAACTCAGTATGCTCTTCTGCTAAATTAAGAAAGTCTAGGATATAGGTATCTTTGAAGTAGTTATTTGCTTGAGGGTGAATTTCTCTCAACACTGTTGAGAGTTTTGCCTCTGTCAAAATATTTCTTTCAAAAAGAGCACTATCAATTTGTCTTTCAAGTTCCCTAACAGAAAATCTGCTTTTGATACTTAATCTCAAATAAAATTCTTTTTCTTCAATTGATTTAGTTTTAGATATAATATGCAAATTGCTAGACCAAGATATTTCTCTCAACAGTGTTGAGAGATTAGGAAAATCTTTATATGCTTCATAAAACTGCTTCATTCTCCAAATATTCTGTTGAGAAAATCCTTTAATATTTGGTTCTTGAGTTCTAATAAAATCAGAAAGTTCAGAAACGATATTTTTGCCCCATCCCTCACTTACTACTTTATTACTAACATGCTCACCAATGCTCCAGTATAAATCAATCAAATATTTATTAACTGACTTTAAAGCATCAATTCTGGCACTTCTAATTAGCTCTACCACATCTGTAAATTTAATCAACATAATCCTAGTTCCACTAGATATTTATTCATTTCTCGATTACTAATATTTATTTTATTATTTTTGAAATAACATACTTACACTCTTTCCACACCTCTACCTACTTTTTGCTTTGTCTAAGTGTTGCTTATATTACTTTTAAAATGTTTTTCATATAATTTTTTTGAATATTTAAAATATGATATTGTATTATCTAATTTAATTTTAACTGATTCATTTATAGTTTTATTTAAAGCTGAAAACGATTCGATTATTTTTCCTTCTGTTAATTCATTATTTTCAGACCAATCAACCCAGTTCAAAGTTAAATGCTTTTTACATCCAGTTGACTTTAAAGGCACATCATAAAAAAAATATCTATCACAATTTGTTTTATGTTCGAATATTAATTTTAAATCTCTATTACCTGAATTTGCAAACTCAGGGTCGAATATACAGCCAGACCATAGTTGTTCTTGTTCTAATTCATAAGCCTTAACTAATGCTTTTCCATAGATAATATTTTCATAATTATTGTAATTTGATTCTATTTGGAATTGCTTAACAAATAAATCACCTTGACTAATAGCACCTCTAATTGGTAAACCATTTATTAATGATAAATGAAATAAATTCTTAGTTACATTCAACAATTCAAAAAAAGATTTAGTAGTGTCATCTAAAGTCCAAAGTACAACAGTATCAGAAAAAAGATTGAAATTAATCTTAATTTCTGTTGAATCTGCTACAATATTTGAACTATCATCAAAATCATACTGAATTGCTTTACCACCTGAAGCAGATAATTCTAAAGTTGCAATAAATTGAGCTAGAATTTTATTTGTAACATCTGAATTGTTATTGTAAATCAAATCTTTGAAGCCTAAAATATCACAAACAGCAACATAAACATTTTTGAATTCCATCACCTACCCTCCACAATTGCTATTTCTTCTGGAGAAAGTTCATAAAGCTGATAAACCAATTCATCTATTTGTTTTTCATATTGAGATGTATCTAATCCTTTTTCTTTGTTTATTAATATCTTTTCAACTAAATCTTCAAATGGTTTTTGCTCGTGTTCTGAAACAATTGGAATTGGTAAGTTTTCCAAAAAGGCTTTTTTGTATCTATAACCACTTTTTCCAAGTCCACCACCAGCATAAAACTTTTTAAATATATTAGTAACAACATTTGAATTCAATAATGAAATTAAAAAAACTAAATTGCTTCCAGTAATAATAAATGAAGTTGCTTCTGGATATGTTTTATTATTATCAAAATAGAACTGTTGATTTTGAACAATCTCTCCGTACACAATCTTCTCTTTTTCAAATTCTTCGTAATATGCAATCTGATCTTGTGTTTCGAACCATTTATTTCCTGTTTTCTTTCTTGTAGTTTGTTCATCTCCATTGCTGTCAAAATATTTTTCCCCAGTTTGAAATATTCTTTTACCAAAACTATTTAAATAATCTTTAATTGCAGGATAATTATCAATATCTAACTTCAATGATGGAAATGTTGCAATAATCCACAAATCAGCAAATTCAGCTTTATATCTTTGAATATCTCTACCTCTTAATATTGGTTTTATTATTTCAGCATTTTTAGGGTCTAAAGCAATAAGTTCGTCTTTCTTATTATCATCAATAATAAATGCTTCGTTATATCCAGTTAAAACTCCTCTATAAATATTAATATCCCATTCTTTTAGTGGAGTACCTTTTTTTTCAATTTTTCTTTTTATTTCTAATTCTATATTTGACGATATTACCCAAGAATCACTATTCATTTGAGGCATAAACTGTTTATTAAGTTCAAAATATTCAGTTATTGGTGTATCAATTTTGAAATCAGAGTTAATAGAGCAAGCAAAGAAATTTGACTTATACGGTAGGTCAATCATCTCTGATTGACTATTTACAATTGTTTTAATATTATTTGAAATTGTTTCATCTTTTTTATCAACAAGCAATGATGCTTGTTCTACTTTTTTTGTGATAAGAATATTGGTATCAACAGTTGCGGATTCAAAAACTTTAAAACCTCCAAAATCAATTAATTTTGTTGGAGAAGTTTGTGATGCTAAGAAACCTCTTAGCGTCTCACCGTACCCAGCTCTCATCCATTTATTTGATGTGATAAATGTTAAGTTTCCATTTTTATTTAATATATTTATTCCTTTTTCTATAAAAAGTGCATAAATATCACCTGTTTTTTCAAAAGTTTCATATTTTTGATTTTCCCATGCCTTTTGAATTGCTTGCCCACTAAATTTTTGAATTTGTATATAAGGTGGATTCCCAATAACAATATCAAAGCCATCAATTATTCCAAACATAAACTCAGGCTCAAACCACGAAGACGCAATATTTTGATTAAATGGATCCCATTCAGCTATTTGTTCGGCAGTTTTGGTTGAATAGTGGTCTTTTTCAAGAGCTATTTTTAAACTATTTCGAGTATCTTTTTCATCAGCTATTGATTCTCTCACTTTTTTGAGCTTATCTTCAAGTTTTGTTACTTCTTCAGATTGGAAATTAAATCCATCTTCAAGTTTTGGTTTATCAAGTCCTATTAAAGTATTTGCAGCTACAAATTTAGTTTCAAGATTTGGAAGAGGTTTTATACCATAATTATTTAGGAGCATTTGTTTTATGGTGTTAATGTCAGACGAGGGTGTCTGACCTACTTTTTCATTCTGACCTACTTTTTCATTACTATTATTAACAAGCAAGGATGCTTGTTCTACTCTTATTGTTTGGTATTCAGTTTTTATTTCTTGTTCAACTATTAGTGAGATAAAAAACCTAAGTTTACTTATTTGTATAGCTATAGGCTGTATATCTACTCCATAAATACAACTTTCAATAAGGCCAAGTTTTCTGATATAATCAAGAGATTTGTCTCTTAATGATTCTTCAAATTCAGACTTCATATTTACTGGCACTCTTGAAATAAGTTTTTCTTTCCAAACTTCATTATTAGGATCAAGTTTGTGTAGTATCAATACAAGTTTGTGTAATATACCCATTGGAAACGCACCTGATCCACAAGCAGGGTCTAATATTTTTAAGTTATCAATTGCTTCAATGAGTATTTCAACTTCATTTGGAGAAAATTGATGAGGCTCTTCTGAATATGATATTAATTGACGAATTTTATCTTGAATAGGTAGGTCAATCATCCCTGATTGACTAATATCAATATCATTATTTAAATTATAATACCATTTGTAATTATACGGATTTTCAATTAATCCTTTTTTTAAAGGATTGTTGAGAACATAATTCATTTTCTCAAGCAATTCATCTTCATTTCGTATAATTCTATCAAAACTTTCATGTTGCCAAAGTGTTTTACCTTTTTGATTTTCTATTTTATTTATTTCATTTGCTGAATAACTTTTAATTGAATGAGTTATTTCACTTAAAGGATAGTATTCATTTTCTTTTACTTCCAATGGCTGTAAAATAATATGTACGTGGTCTGGCATTATAACATAAGATAGTAAATCATATTTTTTCTTATCATGAAATATAATTGAATTTGAAATAATATCTTTTGACAAATCGTTTAAAATTAATTTGTTAAATGTTCTAAATGTTATAAAATAGACACTGCCTGGATTTTGCCAATGAGGTAAATGCCTTTTATAGATTGTAAATTCTTTAATTGTTTCATGTGTTTTATTTGGTAGGTCAATCATCTCTGATTGACTATTTA
>JAPLFM010000318.1 GCA_026390675.1 Candidatus Kapaibacterium sp.
ATATATTAATTGGTATTTTCCAAAAGGCTGGTAAAGATGGTGCTGAAGAAGCAATGCAGGCTGCTTTGGCTGCTTTTGAAACTTGGAAATATGTTCCAGCTGAAAAAAGAGCTAGTTATTTATTTAAAGTTGCTGATTTAATTAAGAAACGTAGATACGAAATTAATGCTTGGATGATATTAGAAAGTGGGAAAAATTTTACTGAAGCAGATGCAGACACTTGTGAAGCAATTGATTTTTTAGAATTTTATGGTCGTGAAGCAATTAGATATAGCAAGAATCAAAAGTTAACAGCAAATAAAGGTGAGAAAAACAATTATTTTTATATTCCATTAGGAGTAGGTATAGTAATACCTCCATGGAATTTTCCTTTTGCAATTTTAGTTGGAACAGCAGCAGCATCAATTGTTTCAGGTAATACAATTGTACTAAAACCTTCATCTGAAACTCCAATGATGGGTTATATTTTTGCTGAATTGATGCAAGAAGTTGGGCTTCCAGATGGTGTTTTGAACTTTCTAGTAGCTTCAGGTGCTGAAGCTGGAGATTATTTAGTTGAGCACCCTAAAACTAGATTTATTTCATTTACTGGCTCTATGGAAGTAGGTATTGGGATTTATGAAAAAGCAGCAAAAGTAAATCCAGGTCAAATATGGCTGAAAAGAGTAGTTGCTGAAATGGGTGGTAAAGATGCAATATTAGCTGATTACGAAGTAAATGTTGATGATTTGGTAAGTGGTGTTGTTGCTGCGTCTTTCGGTTTTCAAGGTCAAAAATGTTCAGCTTGCTCACGTGTAATTGTAGATGCTAAAATTTATGATGAATTTGTATCCAAACTTCAGGTGAAAGTTGCTGAGATTCAAGTTGGCGATCCTGCTGAAAATTTCCCAGCTGGTCCAGTAATTAGTGAAAAAGCATATAAGTCTATTCTAAATTATATTGAAATTGGAAAAACTGAAGGCAGATTATTGAATGGTGGTGGAAAAGTAGAAGGTTTAAACGGATGGTATATACAACCTACAGTATTTGTAGATGTGCCAGAAACGGCTCGTATTGCAAATGAAGAAATATTTGGCCCAGTATTAGCTGTAATTAAATCTAATGACTTAGAACACGGTATAAAGATTTTTAATAGTACTATTTATGGTTTGACTGGTGCATTCTATTCAAATAATCCTGAAAAAGTGAAAAGAGGAATTAAAGAATTGCATTGTGGGAATTTGTATCTTAATAGAAAATGCACTGGGGCCTTAGTAGATGTACATCCTTTTGGTGGCTTTAATATGTCTGGTACTGATTCCAAAGCTGGTAGTAGAGATTATCTAATGTTATTTATGCAAGGTAAAGCAACTGCCGAAAAAATTAGAAAGTAATAACTCTATAAATTTTCAAGATAATTAAGGTTCAAGTTCACTTGAGCCTTTTTTTGTGTTTAAATCACAACTAATTTTTTATAAATCAACTGATTATTTGATGTTGTTTGAATAAAATAAATGCCAGAATTAATAATGTTGATTTTTAAATTTGATTTTGGTTCATCTGATTCATAAACAGTATTCCCTAAAATGTCAAAGATTTTGATTTTTTCAATCGCATCAACATTATCAATATTAAACACTCCATTAGTGGGGTTTGGATAAATATTGGGAATAGATTCATAGTCAATTTTAATTGATGTTTTTAGTGAGTCAATAAATATACATTTGGTTTTTAATTTGTTATTAGTTGAATCTGAACCCAAAGTATCGACAATACTATATACAAAATAATATTCTTCTGGATAAGGTAGTCTAAAAAGAGATTGAAAAGTATATATAAATGTATTATTAAAACTAGGTGGAATACTATCAATTGTTTCACCAACCGCAAAAAATCCATTAGGATTGCATAAATAAATATAAAATACAATCCTTATATTAAACCTTGTAGTGGTACCATTGTTTTTTAATTCCACCTTTGGATGATACATCTCATTACAAAATAATTTGCTAGAATCAGCAGGTTCCAATATTTTAAAAACTTCTAAATCGTCATTTTTTCCAATTGTATTTTGATTTAAAAGCAAATTAATTAAAAATATTACAAATAAGATATAGCTATACTTTGGTTTCATAAAGATCACTTAATTTAATTACGAAAAGATTAATTAAAAGTTATCACAACCGAGAAACATCACTACAATTAAATATAATATATAAAATTATTTTTTTCATTTTTTTACTTTTATCTTTTAAAATTTAAAATATTAAAATTAATTTAATCATTTGAATTAATACAAATCATAAGGTTATACCATAACAAATACTTACACTATAACCAAATATTTTTTTATCTTTAAATGAATATATTGGACAAATACCTAATTTAAAAAAAGTATTATTTTCTTTATTATTTGGCTGACTTCTGTATGCAATCGTTGGAGATAAATATATACCTGTATCTAAATATTGAAGTGTTGAAAATGGATCTTGATAATGTAAAAAATTATAAAAAGCACCTAAACCTAATTCAAAATTTTTTGATCCATCACCAAAAACTAAATTTTGATGAATTAATACACTTTGTCTAATTGAAAAATAAATATCAATTCCATAACCTATTCTAGTATAAGATTCTGCTTTTAAAGTTGTAAAATTAATTTTATCAATTGTTAAAAATTCATAATTTATTGCTATTAATGAACCAGTATTTCCTAAAAATTCAGCATACAATATTTTTTTGGGAGTATTATAGGTTGACAATATTTTATTATTTAATAAACTATCATTTTCACTAGATTTTAAAAAGTTAAAATTTAGAAAATATAATATAAATATTAATTTAAACATATTGATATTTGAATCTAATTTATCGCCAATATAAGCCATAATACAACTCATAATGTTTTGTAAATTAATAATATCAAACAATTTACATATATATATAAACAAAATATGAAAAAGATTTCCACAATTTGTAATTTTTTAAAGATGTATCTATTAAGTTAACTTTTCTAGAAAAAACTATATACTTATATGACTATGTTAATATATAGTTAAAATACTCTTTTCATTAAATAGTATTAGTTTAATAAAAAAATTTAAGAAACAAATAATTATTCGTATTTTCTAAGATGTTCTTCTCTTTCTTCCCAAGTCATATTTTTCTTTCTGAATATTAAGGAAATAGGAGTACCTTCTACATCCAAATGTTCTCGAAGTGTGCGTTCGATAAACCTTTTATATGCTTCTGGTATAAGCTGAGGGAAATTAGAGAACAAAGCAAATACAGGCGGAGCAGTATTAGTTTGAGTAATATAATTTATTCTTAAATTATGCCCTCTAACATTAGGTGGTTGAATTTTATCCAAAGCTGGCAGAATTACATCATTTAGTTTTGAAGTTGAAATTCTAGTATTTCGTCTTGCGAAAATTTCTTTTGTAGTTTCAATTATTTTAATGATTCTTTGTTTTGTTAATGCAGAAACATAAAGTACAGGAACATAATCAAAAGTACGCATTTCTTCTTTAATTGTAGCAGTCATTTTATCAGCAGTCTTATGATCTTTTTCAAGTAAATCCCACTTATTTATAACTATAACAATTCCTTTACGTTCAACATTCAATTGGTTAATTATACGTTTGTCTTGCTCTTCCATTCCACGAGTAGCATCAACTATTACAACTCCAATATCACATCTTTCAATTGCTCTACCAGTTCTTACAGTGCTATAAAACTCAATACTTTCACTAACTTGAGCTTTTTTTCTTAATCCTGCAGTATCAATTAAAACAATTTCTTCACTGTGATATTTCAAAACTGAATCAATTGCATCTCTAGTAGTACCAGGTATATCAGTAACAATAGATCTTTTTTTTCCAAGAAGTGCATTTGTTAAGCTTGATTTTCCTGAGTTAGGCCTTCCAACAAAAGCTAATTTCAATCTTGAATCTTCAACTTCTTCGCTTGGTTTTTGAAAATCTTCAACTACAACATCAAGAAATTCGCCAGTACTTCTACCTGTCAAGGCACTTATAGAGAATGGATCACCAAGTCCTAATTTGTAAAATTCATAACTATTTAAATCTTGATTTGCATTATCACATTTATTAATAACTAAGACTACTTTTTTGTTAGATCTTTTTAAAACTCTAGCAATATCTTCATCAAATTTAGTAATACCAGTTCTTCCATCACAAAGAAAGATAATTACGTCTGCCTCTTCAACAGCCATCATAGCTTGCAGACGAACTGCCTTTTCCATTTCATCTTCAGAGCCTGGTATAAAACCTCCAGTATCAATTAAAGAAAATCTTTTTTCATTCCAATCAGTAGTCCCATAAATTCTATCTCTAGTAATTCCAGGTTCATCATGGACAATAGCTCTTTTTTCTTCAATCAAACGATTGAATAAGGTAGATTTTCCTACATTTGGTCTTCCGACTATAGCAACTAAATTCATTTTATCTTTGTTTTTGAGTGAATTGTATTTACAAAATTATCAAAAAAGGGGCTACCGCCCCAATTTTAAGTTAGATCTTTATTTAATTTTTTATTCTTTAAATCCAGAATATTTATCAAGACATTCCATAAGAGGTTTTAAATCAGGGATAATTAAATTAAAATCATCAAAGAATTCATCTTCTTTTCGAGCATCAAGCATAAATGCCTTTAGTAAGTGTTTGGCAGCAGCATTATTATCTCCTTGAATAGCAAAAACTTTTGCAAGAGAGTAAAATACTTCTCCCCATTTAGGAGTAATACGAGCTAATTTCAAAAAAATCTTTTTAGCTTCTTCAAATTTATCAATTTCAAATAATGTAATACCGTAGTCATACAAACATTCAAAATTTTCAGGATCTAAATTAATTACTTTTAAGTAACATTCTGCAGCTTCTTCAAGTTGAACCATATTATATAATGTATCAGCTTTTGCATACCAAATATCAGAAACATTACCTCTTAATTCAATAGCTTTGTTATAATCTATTAGAGCTTTATCATATAACTCAATTGCGTCAAAACAAATCCCTCTACCAAAATAAGAATGGTAGCTATTTGGTCTTAATTCAATAGCACGATTAAAAAAATCAATTGCTTTAGCATATTCACCTGTATCTCCATAACTTCCAGCAATATTATGAAGAGTATCTACATCACTATCATTATATTTCAACGCTTCCTTATATGCTTCAATAGCTTCATAAAGCTTACCTTGGAAAGATAAAGTATTGCCTTTGTTATACCAAGCTGGAGCAAAATCTTCCTTAATAGCTAAAACAAACTCATAACATTCTAAAGCTTGATAGAACTGTTCTTTCTGATTATGCAAAACACCTCGGTTATACCATAATAAGTGATCATAAGGATCTTCATTAATTGCCAGTTTATAGATTTCAATTGCTTTGTCAAAGTCGCCAAGATTATTACTACAAAAAGCCATTTCTTGAAGTGAATCTTTTTTCAAATTTTCAGAAATATCTGAAGAATATAAGTATTGAAAAACATCCAAAGCTTCTTTCCAACTACCCATTGATTCCAAAGTTACTCCTTTTTGGAACAAAACTTCTTCATTTGATGGGTCAATAATTAAAGACTGATCTAAAAGTTCCATTGCTTTTTCAAATTCACCAACAGCATCGTGAATCATAGCTTTAGTTAATATAGTATCAATATCAATTGGGTTTATAGAGATGGCTTTAGCAATAGATTTTTCAGCATTATCTAGTTGATCTAAATTAAGTTGAATAAAAGCATATTTTTGCCAAGCTTCATTTGAATAAGGAAAAGATTCAACCCATAACTTACAAAAAGTTGCTGCATCTTCAAATTTTTCTTCTTCAATACAAAATTGCACTAAGTTTTCCAAAGTTTCAATATTTGGAACTTCGTCACTATTTGATTTCATAGCCTTTCTGAAACGTCTGATTCTATCATTCATCTCTTCACGGCTAGGACTATCATTTATATCATCATCGTAATCAGTATAATTCATTTTTTAATTTCAATTTATAATAATGCAATTTTAAAAAAGAAAACTATTTTACAAAGAAATATTTTTTCTTGTTGAAAATTATTTATATAGACTATATTAAAGAATATTGATTGTTAATTATCGAACATAAAAATAATACATTACAAAACTACTTAAATTTTGATTAAATGTAGAGCTAAATATATTATTAATCAACAATATAGGTAGGTATATAAAAAAACGCTGAGTTACTAAAAAATAGACTCAGCGTGCAAGTAGTGAGTTTCTTATAAAAATTACAAGAAAAAATTAATTTACAGGATAAACAGAAATTCTTTGTTTTGTTTTTGATATTGTTTCAAAAGTAACTTTACCTTCAACTAAAGAAAAGATTGTATAATCTTTTCCAAGACCAACGTTATTACCTGGCATAAATTGTGTACCACGTTGGCGAACAATAATATTACCAGCTATAACAGCCTCTCCACCAAATTTCTTAACACCTAATCTTTGGGCTTGGGAATCACGACCATTCTTAACCGAACCCTGACCTTTTTTGTGAGCCATTGTAAAACCTTAAATATTAATATTTGTAATTTCAATTGTAGTAAAGTGTTGACGGTGACCGTTTAATTTACGATAACCCTTTCTACGTTTTTTGTGGAAAATTATGATTTTTTCACCTTTTCCATG
>JAPLFM010000128.1 GCA_026390675.1 Candidatus Kapaibacterium sp.
CATCTTTAATAGGATTGTTTTTATCATCTATTACCCTACCTGAAATATAATATTTACCAATAGATTTTAAAGCTAAAGTATGATAAGTACCTGTAGAAACATTTTGCCAATCATTACCAATTCCTATTTGAGTAGGTATATTTTTATCTTGATTTGTTCCATCTCCTAGTTGACCATATTTATTATTACCCCAAGCCCATAATGTCCCATCTTTTTTAATAGCTAAAGTTTGCACAGATCCAGCAGAAATATAATTCCAATTATTATCATTATTTACTTTTATAAAAGTATTTTTATCAATATTAGTTGCATCACCAAGTTGTCCATTTTTATTATTCCCACTATTCCAAAGTGTGCCATCATTTTTGATTAATGAGATGTGATATCCACCACCACTAATTTTTTCAATATTATCAATATTATTTACTTTTGTAGGTATAGATTTATCCATTTGAGTACCGTCACCAAGCTGTCCATAATTATTTGAACCCCAAGTCCAAAGTGAACCATCTTTTTTTACAGCCATTGAATGATAATATCCACAAGAAATCAGCTCCCAATCATTATCTTTACCTATTTGTATCGGGTATAAAACATTATCATTAGAACCATTACCTATTTGACTGTGATTATTTGATCCCCAAGCCCATAAAGTTCCATCTGTTTTAATTGCTAAATTGTGATTTAATCCAGATGAAATTGACTTCCAATTATTATCTTTTCTTATCTGAATTGGTATGTTTTTATTAATTATTGTACTATCACCTAATTGATTTTTGTCATTTGCACCCCAAGCCCACAAAGTGCCATTTGATTTTAATGCTAAGCTATGAGCTAATCCTATTGAAATTGCTTTCCAATCTTTATCTTTACCAATTTGAAAAGGATATGGATAAGTATATGTTGTAAATTCGCCCTGACCAACTTGGCCTAAGTCATTTGCACCCCAAGCCCATAAAGTGCCATCAGTTTTTATTGCAATATTAAAATTAAAACCTGCTTTTATATCTTTCCAATCATTGAAAATACCAATACTTATTGGAGAGTACTTATCAACTGAAGTAGTATCACCCAATTGAGAAAAATTATTCCAACCCCATGCTTTTAATTCAAGTCCATCAGCAAATATTTTAGTATTTGTTAATAAGATTAAAGTAATAATTAATATTCTGATTTTCATATTTTACTCAACTTTAATAATTGTAAAACAATAAAGATATTAATATAACGTATAAAGTTTTTAATTAATGTATTCATAATTCGAGCGATTCAAAATGAAAAACAAATTACTAAGAAATGTAAATATTATTTTATATTTTATAATTTCAATGCTATTTTATTCTTGCAATCCTTCAAGTCCAGTAGCACCATTACAAAATGGAGTAGCAATGTTTCCAAATGAAATGTTAAGAGAAAAAGTTGCTATTATAAAATTAGTTAATTTTGATTTGAATCAATACACTCAGGATTTAGCTTTTCCAAGTGGATTGCAAAAAAAAGTGAAAACACTTAATTTTAGTATTAAAATTGGGAAAGATTCGATTCCATATTCTTTTTATAATATTGATTCTAAATACAAATTACAAGATACATCATTTTATAACAAGACATCATTACCAGATACATTAATAATTGAAGTTCTCATACCAATAACTTCATTTACTAATATAGTAGAAGTAAGAGCAATAGGAATAAATAAAGAAATAGTTAATATTGTAAATAGTCCTTCTAAAATAAAAGTAACACCTGAATTTACCGAAATTGGTGAAGTATCTATTGAACTTTCGAATATCTTATGTTATTGTAAATCAATTAAAAAAGAATGGCATTATAGTCAGCCAGAACCTTCAGTTGGAGATACATCGTCTTCTATTGGTAAATTTAATATTAATTTATATACTCAATTTTATCAGAAATATTTAAATAATGATACTATAATTTTAACAAAATTAGATTATCAATTGCCATATTTCTGTAGAATTATTTTAAACAAACAAACTCAAAAGGCAAATATCGATATATATTATAATTATAGTCAATCTATTACAGTAGGATATCAGCCAGGACATGGTAGTAATCCAAGTGGTAGTGGAAATTATAATTATTTTAGTTCTGAATTTAATAATATTCCTTATACACAAGATAATATTTATTTAATAAAACTTTCTTTGGATGGTTTTGATTTAGATGATAAAATAAAAGTAAGTGGCTCAACAGGAAATAGCACACACCAATATCGTGAAATAGCTGGTAATGGAAAAATGTGGGAACATGTTTATTCAAATGTTTCTTCAACAACAGTATTAAATTATATAAGTAACCCGACAGCAGCTTTGAATATTTCAATCAAAAGATAAAAACATCAATTTTACTGCAAAATACTGCAATGATTTTAACGTAACATTTTGGGATATTAATTTAATTTAATTATTAACGTTATTTGACAAAAAACACACTTTCGAAAACTTATTTGGAAAATTTTTCCAAATTGCGACAGCAATTGGGTCAATCGCCCCTCTTCCGCCATCTTGATTTGGTATTGCTAAGCTGGGGTTCTTAATTGAATATTTTTTGAAAGTAAAAATATGAATATACCCTGAAACAAGTTCAGGGTGACAAAAAAAGGCAAGAAAAAAACAGAAAAAACGCAAAATCACTGCAAAAAATTAAATGGTTTTATTTATAGAATTTGGAAAATAAAATGAAGTGTGAAAATAACATCGTCTAAATTTGACAAAAAACGCACTTTGGAAAACTTAATTGGAAAATTTTTCCAAATTGCGAGAGCAATTGGGTCAAGCGACCCTCTTCCGCCATCTTGATTTGGTATTGCTAAGCTGGGATTCTTAATTGGATATTTTTTGAAATTAAAAATATGAATATACCCTGAAACAAGTTCAGTATGACAAGAAAAAAAAGACAGAAAAAGACAACAAAAACGCTAAATCACTGCAAAAATTGAAATGGCTTAAATTTCAGAATTTGAAAATAAAATGAAGTGTCAAAAAAATATCGTCTAAATTTGACAAAAAACGAACTTTGGAAAACTTATTTGGAAAATTTTTCCAAATTGCAAAAGCAATTGGGTCAATTGACTCTCTTCCGCCATATTGATTTGGCATTGCTAAGGTGGGGTTCTTAATTTGATATTTTTTGAAAGTAAATGTTGTAATTTTTAGAGAAATTCATCTTAATCAATCACAAAAACAACAATTCAGGCAATTAAAAATTCTTTACTTAAATACATCACCTACTTGATAACTCCAAAATAACAAATCCAATTCATCCATTGGTATTTTTATTTCTTTAGAAAAATTCAAAAATGCAAATTCTACTTCTTCATACTGTTTTTGACTATTTATTTTAGGAACTTCTTTGTAAATACCACATAAAACTAAATGTTTAAGTATGTGTCTATCTAAAATACCTAAGTTTTTATATCCTATATTACGCATAAAATGAGCAGATTCTTTCATACCAATACCATTTATGTTTTTACTTAACCAAAGTCTTTTTTCTTTCGGGTTAATCTCACTATTAAGCATATTTAAAATTTCACACCAGTCTTCTCGAATTTTTAGTAATCGAAAGGCTTTTTGATTATGGAATCTTATATAATGTTCTTTTGAATTTAAAATTTCAATTGGATTTGAACCTTTATTAAGAAAATCAATATCTATTAGCTTTTTCTGAACTTCTAAAGCATAGATTGCTTTAGATTGAGGTGTACAAATACAAAAGCAAAGTTCATAAAAGTATTGATTTTGAGAAACCATTTCGAATTCTAAAAGTTTGCTTTTAATCTTGCTTTCAAAATTATCATAATGATTTACTAAATATAAAGGTAGCTTGGAATTTTTCATAAATTTGGAATGATATAAAATAATTTATCTGTTTAAAAGTATATATAATTTTATTATTGTATAATTTGGTTCAGTTTTGAAATTTACTTTCAATATATTTCTATTATTCATATTTGCATTATTATATTTATCTTCTTGCGATAATAATGTTGCTATAGGAGATCAATCAACAATAATATTTCCTACTGACAAACCTGTTAGTTTTCAAGATCATATAAATCCATTTGTTAAGCAAAAGTGTGCATATTCAGGTTGTCATAGTGACTATTCTAGAGCTGGTGGACGTAGATTTACAGATTATTATACTTATTTTGAAACTGCAAATCTTGGATTTGTTATTGGTGGTAATCCCGATGCTAGTTTATTTATGCAAGTCTTAGATGGTAGAAATCCCCATCTATTAAATTACAGGATTGCAAATCCAACACAAAACCAAATAGATGGAGTAAAAGCATGGATAAAGTTAGGAGCAA
Source organism: Candidatus Kapaibacterium sp. (assembly GCA_026390675.1). GTDB lineage: Bacteria > Bacteroidota > Ignavibacteria > Kapaibacteriales > UBA2268 > JAPLFM01. The sequence goes on from JAPLFM010000128.1 coordinate 4,337, forward strand.
TACTTAACTAAATTCTCTTTCACTCAAAACTCTTGCTATAACTACAATAACAGCATCTCAAAATTTTGGTATCAATATTGCATACAATTAGTAATGAATACAACTTATTTATTTTGAAATTTAAAATTTAAGTATTTCTACTTATTTTTTTATAACTATAAATTTCGTATATTTGGTAAACAAGAATATTCTTTTTTTTTAAATAATATACAATAATATTTTAAAAACAAAGTCTTTAAAATTAGTAAATTTTGTTTTTAAACATATACCCCGATATGTTTAAGTATATATACATATTATCATTATTTCTTTTTGTTATTGCGTGTAGTGATGACGGACCTACTTATATTGATGAATTAGAAATTAGACAAGCAAGGTCAGAAAAAGAATTTGTAAAAGATCCAAGTTTGAAGACTATACCTGGCTGTGTAATTATTGGCCAATTAGAATCTAAAAACAATCCGGAAGCTGATTCAAATGATATTCAGTTAAATTTAGCGAATGGAATCGATGCTATTCCAATTACCTTTGAAATAGATGGTGAATTCAATTTTAGAATTGATGAGACAGCTGAATTTACTATCAAATTAATAAATTCCCAAAATACTGAAATTTTCAAATTAAGTAATTCCAATAAAAGTGTTAAATTAAACATCCTTAAAGGTGATTATAAATACATAATTGAAAACATTTCTACTTCAGATACTAGCTCTAAAAGAAGAATACCATATTTTATTATACCCGATTTCGAAACCTTAACTTTAAGTGGAGAAATAAATAAACCTCAGACTTCAGTTTATAAGGCAATAGACAAAGCTACTTTCTTTACAAGTAAGTTATGCAATGGATGTAATCTGAAAAATGTAGACTTGTCTTTTATGATTCTTACTGATGTTGATTTTTCAAATTCTATTTCCAAAAGTACTAATTTTACTAGTTCTAATTTAAGTAGATCAAAATTCAACCATTCTAACTTAAATCATGCTATATTCAAAAAGGCTATTTTAATTGATACACAAATGGATAGCATTTATGATTTTAGTCATTCATCTTTTGAAAGAGCAACTATTAAAAATGTTTCTTTTATAGATTCGTATTCAAGAATTGCAACTTTTATTTCTTCAAATATTGAGAACTCTAACTTTAAGGGAACTACATTAAGTAAGTGTAAAATGTCTGGTGCTATTATTAAAAATACAGTAATTGAAAATGTGGATTTAAGTGAGTCTGATATTAGTTATACCACTTTTACTGATGCGAGAGCTTTAGGAGCAAATTTTTGTAATACTAATAGAAGTAATTGGTTTGCTACAAATCTTTCTGTTGATTCAACAACTATATGTATTCCTGCTGATACAACAAAAAAATAAACTACTTTTTTATTTCTTCATTCATCATTTCATTTGATGGGAATCCTTTAAGGTTTTCTCTAAAGAAAAATCCTGCACCTACTGCCAATTCTACTATTCTACTCATTGCATGAGTAACAGTAGCATAAGCAAAAGCTTCGGTACTTGAAATATTATATAACTGAGTCATTGCAGTAGTAATCAAAGCGTGATATACACCAATTGCTCCTGGTGACGGTGCAATAGAGACACCAACTCCAGCCACAATAACAAGCATAATTGCATCTTCAATTCCCAAACCTAATCTAGCTTGAAATGGGAAGGCAAAGAAAATGAAATAAAGAGGTAGAGAATAAAGTAGCCATATAAATAAAGATTCTGCAGAAAGTCTTAGATATTGAGAAGGCTTTTTAATTATTGAAAAACCTTTTTCTAATTTTACAAATATTTCACTAGCTCTTTCATAAAATTTATTTGATATTGGTTTTATAAAAGTTTTTAAAAGAAAATGAACTATTGGAGGAAAAAAAGTACTTAATAATATAAATATAAAAAGTAATGCAAGAATTATTAAGTATTTGGGATCAATATCTTTAGGCAGAATATTTAAAATTCTATGACTAAAGGCAAATACACATGCAAATATAATCATTAAGAACAATACATCTAATACCCTTTCAACTAAGATTGTTGCAAACAAACTTGAAAATGAAACCTTTTCTCTCTTGCTATAAACATAAGGTCGGATAAATTCTCCACCACGTGGGATTATGTTATTAAAAAAATAACCAACCATTACTGCAGAAAAAAGATTGTAAGTTGAACCAACATTCATTATTGGTTTCAACATTGTTTTCCATCTTATTGCTCTAACCCAATGTGAAAGTAGTACAATAGGAATTGTAACAATTACCCAAAGATAATTCACATTTTTCAGAATTACAATCAAATCTGAGAAATTTACATTTTTCATAGCCCAATACATTGAGCCAATAACTAAAACAACAGAAATTACAACTTTAATTATTTTGCTAACTATTTTATTCATAAAGCAAAGATATAAAAAAAATATCAAATTATTATTATTTAGTTATAAATAAATAAAAAAATTTAAACATTTTATTGATATTTTAAAAACATTGCACGATTTTTGCAAATTATTCTTCATAAATAACTAAAGTTTAAATAAATTTTGAATACACTAAATAAATGACAGAAAAAGATTTAAAAAGCATTGATGTACAGTTACCAGAAAATGCTTATCGTGAACTTAATGTAGGCGAAGTTTATAGACCTATACTAGCACCAGAATATTATTTTGCTGAAGTAACACCATATTCAATAATTATGGGATTAATTCTGGCAATTGTATTTACAGCCGCTTCAGCCTATTCAGGACTGAAAATAGGACAAGTAATGGAAGCAGCAATTCCAATTTCTATATTAGCAATTGGATTTTCAAAGGCATTTAAAAGAAAAAGAGCTTTAGGTCAAAATGTAATTATTCAATCAATTGGTGCAAGTTCTGGAGTAATTGTAGCTGGTACAATTTTCACAATACCTGCTTTTTTTATACTTAGTCTTTCTATTGATTATTTTACAATTATGCTTGCTACATTATTAGGTGGGATTTTAGGAATTGCCTTAGTTATACCATTTAGAAAATACTTTACAACTGAGATGCATGGTAAATTACCATATCCTGAAGCAACTGCTATTACAGAAATTTTGATAGCTGGAGAAAAAGAAGATACTAATCAATCAAAAATTTTATTAATAAGTGGCTTAATTGGCGGTGTTTATGATTTTATAATTACATCTCTTGGTTGGTGGCAAGAAGTTATTACAACTAAAATGTTTCCAATTGGTCAGGCTATTGTAGACAAATCCAAAATTGTACTAAAATTAGATACTTTATCAATGATTTTTGGTTTAGGATATATTATTGGTTTGGAATATTCAACAATAATTGCTCTTGGTTCATTGCTTTCTTGGCTTGTTTTAGTTCCATTAATTAATGAAATTGGCAACATTGTAGTAGGAATAGCATTAAACCCTATTGCAAAAATGTCTGCTGAAGAAATTTTTAAAAATTATGTCAAATCAATTGGCAGCGGTGCTATTGCAATGGCTGGAATTATTGGAATTATTAAAAGTGGTAGTATTATCAAAGGTTCACTTAAAGTAGCATTTAAAGAATTATTTGGGAATCAAAACAATGATTCTAACTTAAGAACTCAAAAAGATATTAAATTTGTATTTGTACTTTCTTTAATATTATCATCGCTTTTAGCTTTTGCAATTTTCTTTACTGGAGTATATCATTTATCTATTGCAAATGCTTTGGTTGCTGTTGGAATTATTTTTGTAATCTCATTTCTTTTTACAAATGTAGCTGCAAATGCTACTGCATTAGTTGGAACTAATCCAGTATCAGGAATGACTTTAATGACATTGATAGTTACCTCATTAGTTTTATCAATGCTTGGTTTCCAAAATAAAACTGGGATAGCATTAGCATTAATTATAGGAGCAGCAGTCTGTACTGCACTTTCTGTTGCAGGTGGATTTATAACAGATTTAAAAGTAGGATATTGGATTGGTAACACTCCTAAAAATCAACAAAGCTATAAACTATTAGGGATATTAGTTTCCGCAGCAACAGCAGCTGGAGTAGTATTACTTTTAAATAGTGCTTATGGTTTTGATACCAATATACCAGGACATCTTGCCGCACCTCAAGCAAATGCTATGGCAGGTTTGATTGAACCTTTACTTTCTCCAAAAGCATTTGTAAATTGGAATTTGTATCTAATAGGTGCTTTAATTGCAATTATTATGAATTTCTTGAAGATTTCACCTCTTGCGTTTGCTCTAGGAATGTATTTGCCAATTGAACTAAATACTCCTTTAGTAGTTGGTGGTTTAATTGCTTATTTTGCAAAAAAATCAACAACAGATAAAATCAAGTCTGAAGAAAGACATAATAAAGGTACATTGATAGCTTCTGGTTTTATAGCTGGTGGAGCTTTATTTGGAGTAATTGGTGCAATACTAAAATTAATTTTAAATTCAAAAGGCATTGATTTATATAATTATACATGGAGTAATACGTTTCAAGCTGAATGGCTTGGACTTGGAATGTTTATTATAATTTCAATCTATGTATATTGGCAAACAACAAAAGATTAATTAATTAAAATAAAACTTATGAAAGAAATAATAATACAGGTAGCAATTGAAATAAATGCACCTATCTCTAAAGTATGGGAAGCATTAGTAACTCCATCAATTATAAAAGAATATATGTTTGGTACTGAAACTACTTCCGATTGGAAAGTTGGAAGTAGAATTTCATATAAAGGTGTTTGGGAAGGTAAAGAATATGAAGATGGTGGTATTATAACTGAATTTGTTGAAAATAAAGTTTTTGAAAGCACTTACTTTAGTTCAATGTCTGGAGAAGAAGATAAAGAAGAAAACTATTC
>JAPLFM010000230.1:0-1583 GCA_026390675.1 Candidatus Kapaibacterium sp.
AATATTATCAGCTGTGTCACCAGCAGAATTGCAAAACTTAATAATTAATAGTAATTTAATACAATTGCAAAAATTTCCTGGAATTGGTAAAAAGACAGCTGAACGTATAATATTAGAATTGAAAGATAAAATAATAAAAGTAAATGTAAGTGACAATTCTGGTAATGTAATCATTTCACCTAACGGGATAATTGTAGATGAAGCTACTTCTGCCTTAATTTCATTAGGCTATAACAAAGCTATTGCTGAAAAAGCAGTAAAAGCATCTATTAAAGAATTGCAGGGCAAAGATTTAACTGTGGATAAACTGATTAGAAAAGCACTTTCAAATGCAATGAACGTATGATATTAATTATACCTTCAATAGAGCTTAAAAATGGAATATGCTGTCAAAAAATTAATGAAATTGGCAGTGGGTTAGAAGTTTTTCAAAATCTTTCTGAGAATCCAAGCAGATTCATTAAATTACTTAGAAGAGAAAATGCTAAATCTGTTTGTTTGATTGATTCTGATTCTTTTGATAATTCTAATAATTATGATAACTGGGAAGTTATTGAACAGATTAAATTAAATACTGATATACCTATTCAACTAAATTATAACTTCAGGTCAATTGATGATTTGTATAAAGCAAAACAAATAGGTATATCAAGAATTATTATAAGTTTTCAGTTCTTTCTTGAAAATGTTATTGAAATAATTGAGTTTGGAAATAAGTTTGGATTTTCTTGTATTTCGATCAAACTTATGTTTAGTAAAATTCTAGAATTTGAAAACATATTAAAAATCATTTCCAAAAATAATATTTATAGAATTGTTTTAACACCCTATAATATTAATGATTTAGAGTCTTTATATAATTTGATTTCTAAATATAAAATCAAAATTACACTTCAAGATAATATCACATCAAGTAAAGAATTAATTAACTTAAATAAAAGTAATTTTCCAAATATTGATTCATTAATTTTGGGTGAAGCTTTATATCAAAATGTTTTTCCTTGCCAAGCTATTTGGCGTGAAATAGAAGAAATACTTGAACCAAATATTTAATCTTTGTTTTAGAAATGTCTTAAAAATATTTCTAAATTGTTTTGTAAAATTTTGTTAACTAAGTTTCCAAAAAATTTGGGGCATAACAATGCAAAAAACAATAATTCACTGCAAAAATTGAAATGAATGGATTTAAGTAATATATTGATAAATAATAAGTTGTGTTAAAATAAATCAAAAACTTTTATTCATTAAAAATGTCTTTTTATTTGACAAAAAAAACACTTTGGAAAACTTATTTGGAAAATTTTTCCAAAAAAATAACTTTGGTATTAGTTCATTCTCCCCTTGGAAAATTGCGACAGCAATTTGGAATTGATTTAAAGTGGGGTTCTTAATTGGATGTTTTTTAAAAAACAAAAGCTTGTACTTCACTTAGTTCATGGTGAAAGAAAAACATAAAAAAACGCAAATTCAATGCAAAAATTGAAGTGACTATAATTCAACAATTTGGAAGTAAAATGAAGTGTAAGAAAAAAAATGACTAAATTTGACAAAGAACACACTTTGGAAAACTTATTTGGAAAATT
>JAPLFM010000230.1:1607-12398 GCA_026390675.1 Candidatus Kapaibacterium sp.
TCTAGATTAAATTTAATAATATTTAAGTAATGACATTTTGTTTACAAATACAATAACAATTTTCTTAAATTTGATTTTATCAAAATACGAAAAATGAAATATGTTAGTTCTACTTACAGGTGCAACCGGTTTTATTGGAAGTCATATTGCAGATGACTTATTAAGTAAAGGTATTAATGTTAGATGTATAATTCGTAAGTCAAGTGATTTGACTTGGCTCAAAGGCAAAAAAGTAGAATTAGTTGAAGCTGATTTTAATGATGTCACGAGTTTGGAGGCAACTCTAGATGGGGTAGATTCTGTAATCCATTGTGCAGGTGTAATTGCAGCCAAGAATTACGAAGGATTCATCAAAGGTAATAAAACAGCTACATTAAATTTAATTCAAGCTGTTTTAAACAAGAAAATTGATTTAAAAAGATTTTTATATGTTTCAAGTTTGATGGCATTTGGACCTTCAAAAGATTTACAACATCCAGTTTTACCTTATCAAAAAATGAATCCATTATCTGCTTATGGAAGAAGTAAACAAGAGACTGAATCTGCATTAGAAGAATATAAAAAAATAATCCCAATAACAATTGTTAGACCTCCTGCAGTTTATGGTCCAAGAGATAAAGCAACATTTTCAATATTTAAATCTGTATATTATGGCATTGGTACATTGATTGGATTTAATGAAAAATATGTGAGTTTGGTTAGTTCTATGGATTTATCTAGAGGAATAAATGAAGCTTGTTTATCTGAAAATACAATTGGGAAATCATATTTTATTAGTTCTGATGAGTTTTATACTTGGCCTCAAATAATGGCTGAGATGAAGAAAGCTTTCAATAAAAAGCACCTACTTACATTGAAATTGCCACATAGTTTAGTAATTGGATTAGGAGGCGTTAGTGAGTTTGTAGGAAAATTTAGTAAAAACCCTCCAGTATTTGATTACGAAAAGGGGATTGTATTTACTCAAGATTATTGGACTTGTTCAATTGAAAATGCTAAAGAAGATTTTGGATATGAACAGAAATTTAGTTTAAGCGATGGAATCAAAATTACTGCAGATTGGTATAAAGAGAATAAATGGCTTTAAACTATAAATCAAAAAAAACAACTGTAATTATAACAAGTGGAATAATACTAATAGCTTCACTCATTATTTTTTTAGTAAAATTTTTAAACTCATCTCAATCTAATTTAAAAGGAGAATTTACTTCAGATAAAATTTCAAATGAGTTTAGTATTTATAGAAATTTTTATGGTGTACCTCATATTGTTGCTCAAAATGATAAAGATATGTATTTTGCTTCTGGTTATGTACAAGCTCAAGACAGACTTTTTCAAATGGATTATTACCGTCGCATTGGTTATGGAAGATTATCAGAAATACTTGGTTCAAAAGCATTAAATACTGATAAGTTTTTTAGATGTTTAGCAATCAGAGAATTGGCTAAAGATTCTTATAAACTAGCTCCTGAAGAAACTAAAATTGTATTGCAATCCTATTGTGATGGAATTAATAATTTTATTGAAAATACAAATGAATATTCATTTGAATTTGGTGCTTTAAATTATTTACCTGAAAAATGGACTCCAGTTGATTGTTACGTAATATCTAAACTTTATGCTTTTGAAATGTCATTTAGTTATTGGTCAGATATGGCTCTTGGTGCAATAGCTGATCGGATCGGAATTCAAAAAACTCAAGAACTAATTCCAAGTTCTCAAACAAAAGGTCCTTTTGTTTTGGAAGATATTACTGCTGAAATTAATAACTCCGACTCTAAAAACCAAAGTAACATCATATTCGAAAATAAAACAATTAAATTCTCATCTTACTTGAGTTTACTAAATGAAATTAAAGAAGTTACTGGTTTTAATGTTTCAGCTGTTGGTAGTAATTCTTGGGTAAGGAAAAAATCAAATAAAATTAATTCTGGTGCTATTTTAGCAAATGATCCACATCTTCAAATTGGATTACCTTCAAAATGGTATCAAATTCACTTGTCAAGCCCATCAAGTAATTTAACTGGGTTTTCTGTTCCTGGAATTCCTTTTGTGCTTATAGGCAGAAATGATAGCATTGCTTGGGGTATTACAAATTTAATGAATGATGATTTTGATTTGTTTTTTGAGAAAATGGAAGGTAATGATTTCTACTTTTCTTCAAAAACTAATATTAAAGAAAAAATAAAATATACAATTGATTCGATTAAAGTAGCAAATGGAAAAACTCATTTGTTTTATTTAAGAAAAACAGATAGAAGCTATATAATATCTGATAATGACAAACTTTTGGATTCAAATACTAAAAGCAAAGACTTTATGAAGAAGTATGTTTTAACTTTTAATTGGACTGCCAATGAAAAGTCAGATGAAATTACTTCAATGTTAAAAATCAGCAAATCAAATAACTGGAATGACTTTCAAAATAGTTTGAATAACTGGATTTCTCCTGCTTTAAATTTTACTTATTGCGATACAAAGTGTAACATTGGATTAAAAGTAACAGGTGCTTTCCCCAAAAGAGATTCTTGTATGCCGAACCTACCAAATCCAGGTTGGTTATCAGGTTATAATTGGAAAGGGTTCCATTATGCTAATGAATTACCAGTTATTTATAATCCCATAAAAGGATTTGTAGCTACAGCAAATAATAAAATAATGAAAACTATTCCATTTTTTATATCTAATTTATGGGAACCTAATTCTAGAGCTTTAAGAGTAAACGAACTTTTAAGTGAAGTAAGTGAATATAATTATAGAGATGCAGAGCTTAACCAGCTTGATATTTATTCGCATTATGCCAATGATTTATTAAAATTAACTTTACCAGTTTTGAATAAGAATAATTCATATTTTACAAATGAAATAAAGAAAAATTTAATTCTATTAAATAAGTGGGATTATTTTGTTACAAATCAATCACTTGCTGCAAATATATATTCTGAATTTGTTGAAAAATTAATTGTTAATACTTTTGAAGATGAACTTGGTCAATATCTTTTAAATGAATATGTTATCATTGGTAATCTACCATCTAGAAAACTTCTTGAACTACTAGAAAATAATGATAAATATTGGTTTGATATTAAAAGTACAAACTTTGTTGAAAATAGAGATTTTATAATATTAAAAAGCTTTTCTGATGCTGTTATTAGTTTAAAAATCAAATCTCAAAAAGCAAAAACTAAAAATTATAATTATGGTATGAACCATATATTAAATCTAAAACATGTGTTATCTGATAATAATTTTTTAAGAAAATCTGTTGGAATTGATGGATTAGAATTATCAGGTGATAATACAACCATTAATAATACTGAAGCAAAAATGAACAAAAGAAATGAAGTAATAGTAGGTGCTTCAATGAGGTTTATTGCTGATATGCAGGATAGTGTAATTTATTCTGTACTACCTGGAGGTGTTTCAGGAGATGTTGTAAGCTCCAATTATTCCAACCAAATTCAACTATGGCTAAGAGGAGGATACATAAAAATTCCAACATCTCGCTCTCCAGCTAAAGATTTTGAACTATTTGTTAAGTTTAGTAAAAAGTAAATTAAATTCTGAAAATTACTCTTTAATAATCCAAAATATTTTTTCAAAAGTTTTATATTTCAATAAAATATAATAGTTACTTGGTACAAAATTTTTCAATGAAACATTTATTTGATTTACATTTGAAGTATTTTGTTGAATTTTTATTTCGTCACTAATTAACTTCATACCAACTAAATTATAAATGGAATATTCCAAATCAATTTCACTATTATCGATTTTATTATTAAATTCATATTCAATATTGATGCTTTCATTTGCAGGATTTGGGAAAATTGATAAAAAATTAAGATTTTTTTCGATCAATTTATTATTAAACTTCAATTCATAATCATTCCCACATTTATTATTACCTGATTTGTCTGGTATAATTGAATTAGAAACAAACCTTAATTTGTGAGGGTAACATTCATCATTTAATATTAATGTATCTCTATAAATACCTGAATTTAATGAGAAAAAACAATAGACTAAATTAATTGAATCTTTTGCATTTATAATTAAAGGGAATTGCGAACTAGGAAGAGTAAATTGCTTATTTATGTTAAAACTTTTATCATTGATAAGAATTGATTTATCTGAAGTATTTATAATTTTTAAATTTCTACAATCAATTAGATGAGAATAAACTGTATCTAAAGAAATAATTTTATTCTCAACATCAATCACCAAACTATTTGTATTTCCGGCTTTCGAATCAATTAGAATGTCAATTTCGAGAGAATCTATACAATTAAAATTAGCATCTTTACTTCTAATGTAAACTTTGTATTTTCCTGTCTTACTAACAGTTATAGAGCTGTTAGTTTCTAAAGTATTCCAACCATAAATAAAATCTGAAGGATTAGGATTAACATTCAACTTAATAGAATCTATTCCACATCCACTTGAATACTCTTGTTTTGTAATTTTAAAATTCATTTTAGGAATTAAGTTTACATTGCAAGTTGTTATTTTATTGCATAATCCATTTGAAATTGTACAAGAGTAATTACCAGTTTGTTTCACATTAATATTTGCACCTTTGTTACCATTTGACCAATTATATTCTAAATTTTTATCAAACGGTTCAACTGCTAAATCTAAAGAGTCAGTATTACACAAATAGTAATTAACCTTTCCTTTGTTAATTAAGTATGAATTACTTAATGGAATAAAAGGCTTATTTTGAGTTACAAAAGTAAAAGTATTTGAGTAATTTACTAATCCATTTCCACCATCAGTTGCACCATAATTACTTAAATAACCACATGATGAAATTTTATTTGTAATAACTCCAGCGTTTCCTCCAGTTACATCAGTGATAAAGTTATTTGGTTTAGAAGAAACAAAATTAAGAAGACCTCCACTACCGCCACCTCCAGGACCTATGCAATAAGTATAACCAGGAGGACCATTATTATTATCTCCACCTTTTCCACCAAATAATGAAATTTTAGTTTTATAATCAAAGTTATTAATTAATATACTGATATTTCCACCAGCACCACCACCACCAGCTCCATCGTTTCCAGCTTCAAGTGCATTTATTCCAATAGATAGAATTGAATATTCATTTGAATTTATAAGTGAATTAGCTTTTATAATAACTATTCCACCACTGTTTCCTCCATCGGTTTGAGTGCCATCATTGCCTTCACCGGCACCACCACCACCTCCTAAGAAAAACCTAGAATCCTTATATTTATCCAAAGAAATTCCACCTAATCCACCTAAATCCTCTTTACCAAACCCAGACCAAGCTTTACCGCCAATTCCACCATTCGATATGTTTGCACCACCACCACCGCCAGCATTATGAGAATTACCACCACCACCACCATTTGCTATTTTACCTCTACTGCTACTATATTTAAAATTAATTTCTGAGACTCCTTCACCTTTTCTTGCAGAAACATTGTTATTATCTGGAGTAAAATAATCGTAAAAGTCAGCTTGAGCATTAATATCTTGTTTAATTTTTCCACCTCTAAATCCTTTACCAGATACATCAATATTAGCACTTAACAAAATTGAATCTGCTTCAAATACTAAAATGCCACCAGTTTTACCATTCCAACTTTGTGCAGTTAAAGTGTTTGTAATTTCAAGATTATTATAAATTGGAACAGTAACTATTTGAACATTCCCATCTAAATTGTATTTATTAATCATTTTTTTATCAAAAATTATTCTATTATTTATGATTTGTTTAATGAATCCAAATTCGTAAAGTCCAGCTGATCTTATATCAGTAATATCACCAAATTTTGCAGTATTAGTCGTTTCTATTAAAGCACCTTGCATTTGGATCATTAACACTTTGTCTCCAACCTTTAAGCTATCTGTATTGGAAACTGTTATACTATTTTCACAATAATCAAAAGCTGTTACAGGTTTGTAAATGTTGATAATGCCACTAATATTTTGAAAATTTGATTGTGGAACAATTGACCAAACAGAATCTGATAAATCCTCAAAATATGGAATTGTATCTTTTCCTCTAATTATTACAGTAGGTTCAACTGCTGTTGATAAAATTCTATTTCCTATTGGACTATAATCAGCATAATAAACTGGTGAATTATTATGCGTAAATGTCCTTAATATTATCCCAGAATTTACATCCCATTCAATAATTTTTCCATCATCACTTGCACTTAATATCTTTGTTCCATCAATGCTCCAAGGAACTGTATTTATTTTATCTGAATGTAATAATATACTTCTGAAAATACTCCAATTAGTTGTATTGTAAATTTTAATTGACAAATCATTAACACCTGTACTAACTGACAACATACTATCATTTGGGCTCCAAAAAGCATGATATGTTACATCTTTAAAATCGGTTAATGTTTTTAGTAATGAATATGAATTCATGTCCCAAATTTTTACTGTTTGATCCCATGAAGCACTAGCTAATTTAAGACCATTGTGACTCCAAGAAACACTATGAACTAAATTACTATGTCCAATTAAAGTTGTAATTAATTTGGTTTTTTCTATATCCCAAATTTTAATAGATTTATCATCTGCACAGCTTGCTAAAATATTACAATTATTTTTCCAAGCTAAAGAAGCAATAGTACCATTATGAGCTTTAAATGATTTTAATAATTTACCATTTTTTGCATTCCAAACTTTTATTGAATCTTTTCCACCAGTTGCAATTAAATTTCCAACTTTATTCCAAGAACAAGAATAACAAGCTGAATGAGCATTTGAAATTTTATAAAGTTGAGTGTTTTTAATTAAATCCCAAACTATTACTGAACCATCTAATGAGACAGTAACAGCTTTAGTAGCATCAGGAGACCATGCTAATCTAAAAACATTAGAACTATGACCTTTCATTTGGAATTCATCAACTCCAGTAATAAACTTGTTGAATCTTCTAATTCTTAATAGACAATTGTCACTTATTGTATTTGGTATATTTGTCCAGTTGTATTTTAAACCAGTTCCTTTTTCAGTAATGAGTATCCAAGTACTACATCTATTAATACTATATTCAATAGTAACTGTATCAGAAGGTAAAACACCAGTCCATTCTATTAGTTTTGAGCTTCCAACTATTAAAGTTTCACTTCCATTTGGTGTTATTATAATTGGCGAGTTTTGAGATAGAATTGATTCAAAAAAAATCAAAATCAAAGCTAAAAATATCCTAGCAAATCTCATAAAAATACCTTTACTATTTAAAACAATTACTTTGATTTTTCAAAAACCATTTCGTTTGTTGTTGACATATTTGGAAACAAATTATTGAACAATTTAGAATATTGTGTTTCTCCACTTCCTCTATTGAATTTTACTTTTTTAAATCCACGTTTACTAAAATATTTTTTAAAAGACAAAGGTTGACAAAGATGAATTGCATCATCGTCACTTCTCTCAAAATTGATTCTATCATTTTTCATTAAAGGATATATCATTATAAAGTCATCACCATTTGATAACAATGCTTCAAAATACCATTTGATGCTTCTAATTATTCCAAATAAACTTTCAATTGGATTATGTAATTGCCATCTGCGATCTTTACTTTTTAAAGTATATAAAAATGCCATTATTGGAACATTAATCCCACTCCAGTTTGGACAAATAATAATTGCTTTCCCACCCGGTTTTAAAACTCTAACTAATTCATCTAGTGCATCTTTAACATATACAATATGTTCTATTACGCAAAGTGATGTTACACAATCAAAATAATTGTCTGGATATGGAATTTTTCCATTCTCATTATAAGTGTTTAGTTTTGCATTTGAGTATGTTATTTTAGAAGAATATTCATACAATTTTTCATCTGAAAAATAATCTAATCCTACTACTTCTTCATATCCATATTCAGCAATTTTGTTTACAGCTCTCCAACTGCCTGTTCCCAAATCTAGTATTTTTGAATTTTTATCTTGAACTTGTTCAATTATAAAATTTTTATATTTATCATAAACTTCAATTGGTCGTTCCATTAAACCATAACTATCAGGTCTTTCATTATAAAACTCAATTAATGCTTTTAAAACCTTATTAAAATCTTTGTCATATAACCTTCTGGGACTCATACATTTTTCTTTTCTTTTAAAATTTATAAATAAGTACCAGCAAGTAATGCTGATGCTACTGTAAAATAAATAACAATACCTGTTACATCTACTAATGTTGCTACAAATGGTGCTGAAGATGCTGCAGGGTCAAATCCTAACTTCTTCATAACAAATGGTAACATTGAGCCACTCATTGTTCCCCATAAAACTACACCAACTAATGAAAATCCAATTGTAAGACCTAATAAAATTGGATTAGCTCCATACATATTTGTAAACTTTGACCAAATTACAATTCTAAGAAAACCAATTGATCCAAGAATAGCACCTAAAAATACTCCAGTTAAAAGTTCTTTTCTAAATACAATCCACCAATCTCTTAAATTGACATCTCCAACAGCTAAAGCTCGTACCATTAGAGATGCAGCTTGTGAACCAGAATTACCTCCACTTGATATAATTAAAGGTAAAAACAAAGCTAAAACTACAGCTTTTTCAATTTTGCTTTCAAAGAATCCCAATGCAGTAGCAGTAAGCATTTCACTAAAAAATAAGATGATCAACCATCCACCACGTTTTCTTACCATTTCAAAAAGGGGAGTAGCAAGATATGGATATTCCAATGCTTCCATACCACCTAACTTTTGAATGTCTTCGGTTGCTTCTTCTTCAGCTACATCTAAAACATCATCTGATGTAACAATACCAACTAATTTACCATTTGAATCAATAACTGGAAGAGCAAATCTGTCATATTTTTTAAACACACTGACAGCTTCTTCTTGAGGTTGATTTACTTCTAAAGCTGCAAATTGTTCATCTCGTAAATCTTTAATTGTACTATTTAAAGGTGATAAGAGTAAATCTCTAATTCTAATATCATCTATTAGAGTTCCATCATCACCAATTACATAAATCATATTTAAAGTTTCTGAATCTTTACCATTTTCTCGAATAAATTGTAAAACTTCTAAAACAGACATATCTTCTTTAATAGCAAGATACTCGGAGGTCATCAACCTACCGACAGAATCTTCAGGATAGTTTAATAAAGTAAGAGCAATCAATTTTTCTTGTGGGCTCAATTGAGATATTAGCTCTCTTACAACGTTAGGAGGTAAATCTTCTAAGAGTTTTGTTCTATCATCTGCAAACATATCATTCAATATATGTGCAGCTTCTTCCTTACCCATTAATTTTAAAAGGTCATGCTGTTCATCGCTTTCAAAATATGTAAAAGTATCAGCAGAAACATCTTGAGGTAATAACCTAAAAAGAACTAATCTATCAGTCCCTTCAATATCTTGCAGGATTTCAGCAATTTCAGAAGGGTGCATATCTTCAAACAATTCTTTAATTGTTGAAAAATTTCTACTTTGTAAAAGTTCATCCAATTCTGGTTTTATTAATTTTCCATACATATTTGATTATCCAATTGGAAAATTTTTAAATTGATTAATAGATTTCTTTTCTTCTTTCAGCAATTTCAGAATCATTCATATATTCGTCAAATGTCATTAACTTATCAATTACACCATTTGGACCAATTTCTATAATTCTATTAGCAGTTGTTTGAATAAATTCATGATCGTGAGAAGCGAAAAGCAATACTTGTGAATAGTTAATTACTCCCTCATTTAATGAAGTTATTGCTTCCAAGTCCAAATGATTTGTAGGCTCATCCATTATCAACATATTAGCTCCACTACACATCATTCTAGAAAGCATACATCTAACTTTTTCACCACCAGAAAGAACACTTGCTTGTTTTAAAGATTCTTCACCCGAAAACAACATTCTACCTAGAAAACTTCTAATAAATGTTTCATCTTTATCTTTTGAATATTGTCTTAACCAATCAACAAGATTTAAGTCAGTATCAAAATACTTACTGTTTTCTTTTGGGAAATATGCAGAAGTTATAGTTACCCCAATATTTACTTTGCCAGAATCAGGCTCTAATTCACCAGCTATAATCTGGAAAAGTGCTGTTTTAGCAACGTCATTATTTCCAATAAATGCAATTTTATCATTATGATTTACTATTAAATTCAAATCATTGAAAAGAGTAATTCCATCAATTGTTTTACTTACATTTTCCATTTCTAAAATTATATTTCCAACTTCTCTATCAGGTTTAAACTCAATATATGGAAATCTACGAGAAGTTTTTGGAATGTCTTCAATTGTTAATTTATCTATTAGTTTTTTACGAGAAGTTGCTTGTCTAGCTTTCGATGCATTAGCTGAAAATCTACGAACAAATTCTTCAAGATCTTTAACTTTATCTTCATTCTTTTTATTTTGATCTTTTTTAAGCTGAATAGCTAAATGAGCAGCTTGTTGCCAAAACTCATAATTTCCATTATAAAGTTTTAATTCATTAAAATCGATATCAGCAATATGAGTACAAACGTTGTTTAAAAAGTGTCTATCATGAGAAACAACAATTACTGTGTTGTTAAATCTAGATAAAAAATTCTCTAACCAATCAATTGATTTAATATCTAAGTTATTTGTAGGTTCATCTAACAACAAAATATCAGGATTACCAAAAAGAGTTTGAGATAAAAGCACTCTAACTTTCTCTCCACCTTCAAGTTCTTTCATATATTTGTTATGATATTCTTCTCCAATATCCAAACCAGAAAGTAGGGAAGCGGCTTCAGATTCACTTTCATAGCCATTAAGTTCTGCAAATTCA
>JAPLFM010000230.1:12406-14851 GCA_026390675.1 Candidatus Kapaibacterium sp.
TCAGCTTCTAATTCACCAATCAAATTTCCTTCTTCTTCAGTAAATTCTGTTTTGGCGTAAAGTTCATCTCTTTTTTTCATTATTTCAAAAAGGACTTTGTGTCCCATCATAACTGTTTCAAGAACTTTGAATTCATCATATTTAAATTGATCTTGTTCTAAAATAGCTAGTCTTTTACCAGGTTCAATATAAATATCACCCTTTTGAGCTTCGATTTGACCTGAAAGGATTTTAATAAATGTAGATTTACCTGCACCATTTGCACCAATTAATCCATAACAATTACCTGGTGTAAATTTTACATTTACGTCTTTAAAAAGAGTACGTTTACCAAAAGAGAGAGTAATATTATTAGCAGAAATCATTTATATCTCGATACATTTTTATATATTGCAAAAAATTAAACTGCAATATACTGTAATCAAACTAAATGACAAAGTAAGTAAGTATAGGTAACTACATTTTTGTATTAATTAAATCAATATTTTCTTTAAGTTTATCTATTTCTTGAATTTTTTCAATAGCAGGGATATATGCTAAACAAATTTCTTTAATAGCTAATAGGGTAGTATATTGTTGAGTTTCCAATAATTTTATTTTGCTTTCCAATACAGAAACTCTATATTTCAAAGTTTCATTTTCAAAAATAATCTCTGCTAAAACTTCTGCAATATTTTCTTGTTCTGGTAACATTTAAAAAGAATGTTTTAAAGATACATATTCGAAATTAAGTTGGTTTTATTTTAATCGATTTTAATTTTAAACAAAAAAAAGCTGTCCAAGTTTTGAACAGCTTTATAAATCATAAAACATAAATGATGTTTACATCATTGCTTTTAATTTCAATGATAAGTCAACAATACGATTTGAATATCCAAATTCATTATCATACCAGCCAACTACTTTTACTAAAGTTCCACCATTTACATCTGTAAGCTGAGAATCGAATATACAAGAATATGGATTACCAACTATATCAGATGATACTAATGGATCTGTTGAATATTCCATGATTCCTTTTAAGTAAGTATCAGCAGCAGCTTTCATAGCAGCATTAATTTCATCTTTTGTAGTTGCTTTTTCAACTACACAAGTAAAGTCAGTTAATGATCCATCAGGAAGAGGTACTCTTACTGCATAGCCTTGTAATTTACCTTTCAATGCAGGCAGTACTAAGCCAACAGCTTTTGCAGCACCAGTTGAAGTAGGAATTGCATTCACAGCAGCAGCTCTTGCTCTACGTAAGTCGCTATGAGGCAAATCTAAAATTCGTTGGTCATTAGTATATGCGTGGATTGTAGTCATAAATCCATTTACTATACCGAAATTTTCGTGAAGTACTTTAACCATTGGAGCAAGGCAATTTGTAGTGCATGAAGCATTTGATAATACTTTTTCATTTCCTGTTAATACATTATCATTCACTCCTAATACAACTGTTGCATCTAATTCATCTTTTGCTGGAGCAGTCAAAATTACTTTTTTAGCTCCATTTGCAATATGCTTTTCTAATTTCTCTTTAGTTGTGAAAACTCCTGTTGCTTCAATTACAACATCAACATCTTTCCAAGGTAATGCTTCAATAGTTCTTTCTGCAGTAATAGGTATTACAATCCCATTTACTATTAAGTTATTGCCATCAACACTAACTTCACCATCAAATCTTCCATGCACCGAATCATATTTAAAAAGGTGTGCTAATGTTTTAGCATCTGTTAGGTCATTTATACCTACAAAAGTAACATCTGATTTCCTATTGAAAAACTCACGGAAAACAAGTCTTCCAATTCTTCCAAAGCCATTAATGGCTACTCGTAATGACATAATAGTCCTTTTCGAAAATTATACAAAATAATGTATTAAAATAGCTGAGATACATTATACAAAATTACATAATCTTTTGACTAAAGTTCAATTATTTAGTATATTTTTTTTAACAAATTTGAATTTATTTCAATAATTCCGAAGTTTAATCCATTAAATAAAAAACATACTCTTGTTTTGACTTTATACAATAACATTTTATTTGTTTTGCTTACAAATATTTATTTTTAAGGAATTTGAAATCTTTATTTGAACCAAGAAATAATGCTCTGGTAATTATATATTGAGAAAGTAATAAATAAATAAGATAAGAAATTAATAATGAAAATAAAAATCGTATCGTTAAATTTGTAGTAACTTTAGTTTGAATTAAAATTTGAATTGGTTGATGTAGATACATTATAACTAATGAGGACTTGCCAATTTTAATTAGAATTTGTGAAATTTTATAAAATTTAGAAATTTTTAAAGATATCATTTTAATTAATAATATTAATGATAAACTTGAAATGATGGTTATAAATGGAATTCCATAATAAGATCTTTTCATATCTAAATAATTTTCAGTGTTAAAGATTGAAAATGTTAAAAAAATCAAACAAACAATTAATCCCAAATAAT
>JAPLFM010000040.1 GCA_026390675.1 Candidatus Kapaibacterium sp.
ATGACTATATGCCATTACCAAACAATCATCACCAATAGTTGTTTTACCAGTAGCTACAGTAGCTCTATTAATAGTTGCATATTCCCTAACTACAGTTCTATTTCCAATAATAGCATAAGTAGTCTCACCATCATATTTTAAATCTTGAGGCGCTGTACCTATTACAGCACCAGAAAATATTTTACATTCAGAACCAAGTCTGGTTCCATTATCTAAAACTACATTAGAAAATAGTTGTGTTTCATCACCAATTTCTACATCATCATTAATTACGCAATAAGGACCAATTTTGACATTAATACCAATTTTTGCTTTTTCTGAAACAATTGCTGTACTATGTATCATATTTAATTTTTATTTATCCACTAAAGAGGCTTGTAGCTCAGCTTCGGCAACCAATTTACCAAGAACATAAGCTTTAGCATCAAATTGAAAAATGTTGAACTTTTTAGAAGCAAGCCTAACTTCAAATACTAATTGATCTCCTGGAAGTACAGGTCGTCTAAATTTAGCATTGTTGATAGTTGCAAAAAATGCAATTTTGTTTTTAACCGCATCACCTTGTGTTTGAAATATTAATATTCCACCAGTTTGAGCCATAGCTTCAAGAATTAAAACACCAGGCATTATTGGTTTGCCGGGAAAATGTCCATTGAAGTACGGTTCGTTAATGCTAACATTTTTATAACCAATAATAGTTTTAGTACTATCATCATATTCAGTAATTCTATCAACTAATAAAAATGGATATCTATGTGGCAAAATTTCCATAATTTGCTGAATATCAAAAAGCTTAGCTTTTTGTTTATTAACCAAATATTTATCATTTTTTTTCTTTTCTAAATATTGTTCACGAATTAATTTTGCAAATTCATAATTACTTCTGTGCCCAGGTCTTGCAGCTAATATTTGAGCTTTTATAGAAACTCCAACTAAAGCGAGATCTCCAATTACATCAAGTAACTTATGCCTTGCTGGTTCATTTTTAAATCTTAATTCTCTATTATCTAAAATTCCATTATCACCTAAAGCAGGTTCTTCTAAAAGTTTGAAAGCGTCAATAATTTCCGACATTTCACCTTCTTCAAGATCTCTATCTAAAATAACTAAAGCATTTTCTAAACTTCCACCTTTAATTAGTCCATCTTTTCTTAATTTCAATACTTCGTGAAGAAAACAAAAAGTACGAGCAGGTGCAAATTCATTAACAAATTCTTTTTTTAAATTAAACAATCCAGTATGTTGGCTTCCTAATGCTGGATTAGCATAATCAACCATAACTGTAACTCTATAATCTTCTAAAGGAAGAGCAACTAAATCATTGCCTTTATCTTCATTAGTATATCTTATTGTTTCACTAATATAAAAATATTCTTTTTCTGCTTCAAGTTCTTTAATTCCAGCTTCTAATAGAACTGTTACAAAAGGCATTGCACTGCCATCACCAACTGGAGGCTCATTTGCAGTTAGCTCTATTTTGCAATTGTCTATACCCAAACCGACTAATGAAGCTAAAACATGCTCAATAGTATGTACTATAGACTCGTTTTTCCCAATAGTTGTACCACGTGATAAATCTATTACATTATCAGTTACAGCTTCGATTTCTATTGTTTCTGGTAAATCTGTCCTTATAAACTTATACCCATAATCAGCCTCAGCAGGATTAAAGGTAATAGTCGAAAGATTTCCAGTATGTAAACCAATTCCTTCAAATGAAACTGATTTTCTAATTGTTGTTTGTTTTTCCATCAAGTAGTAACAAATTTTCTAAGATTTTTATAGATTAATCTTTTTAATCTTACAAAGATAATAATAAATAAAAGGTAATGAAAGATTTTAATTTAAACAAAAAATAAGATAACCACTGTAAGCCGAATTCTGTCTTCTCAATTAAGAGGAGATAATGATTTATCTAGGAGTATTGTCACCAATACCCTCATGCAGTTTACCCGACATAAAATCTTTCGAATCAAGGCGAGCAACCTCCAGGCAAATGCCATTATGTCCTATTTAACCTTGCTCCGTATGGGGTTTGCCGAGTCAATATGTCGCCATATTGCTAGTGAGCTCTTACCTCACTATTTCACCCTTACCTAATAAATTAGGCGGTATCTTTCTGTTGCACTTTCCATAATTTGATTTTTCAATCACACCTCTTCGTGTTACGAAGCATACTGCTCTATGGAGTTCGGACTTTCCTCATATTCCAAAAAAGAAATACGCCATTATCCGTGGTTATCTTTTTATTTTTATTTTATCAATTTTTTTTAATGCAATTAATGTCAAATCCCAAAGTTCTAAATAAGGTATTACTTCTAGTTCAGTAATATTAAGATTATTTTTCAATTTTTGCAAGTGCTTTTCATTAACATTACCAATTTTGGGGATGTTATATTGTTTACCAATAATATTTGAAACTAAGTTCAAAAAAACAATACTATTATTGTCATCTTCCTTAAGATTAAATCTAACGATTAATTTCTTTATAATTGGGTGTAAATTTTCCAAGTTTTGCAACTTATTATCTGCAATTGCATTTAAACAGATTAAAATCAAACTTGATAAAGAATATCCATGAAATATTTTTGAATAAACATATTTTTCTCTCAAAAGTTTATTTACATTAAATTTTCTTCTAAATATCTGAGAGTTAGAATAATCAGAGTCAGTTAGTGCAAACTTGTAGTATAAATTATAATATGCTGCTAAAACATTCCAAAACAACTTGTTTTCTTGGCTACTATCTTTATATTCAGGCTCATTTATAATTAGATTGAAAATTTCTTCTAATTCAACAAAATCTTTTGACCTAATAGCACATAAAGCATATAATTTTAAGAAACTATACCAATCTTTTGTTCCTTCCTCAAAAAGAGATATTTTATTTCTTGCTAAACTTATACCATTACTATAATTTTTTAACATCAAATGTGCGTTTATTTCTAAAAGAGGTAATTCAATTAGATATTCATTGCTTATCAAATGTCTTTTACTCAGTAAGTAATCTATGAATTCACCACAAATACGAACTATTTCATTATAATTATTTTGTTTTCCATGATAAATTAAATAGGATTCAAAATAAAATACTTTAACCTTAAATACATCAGAAAATTCAAGTTTTTTTATTTTTTCAATTTCAGTTTCTAATAAAGTTTTGTTTTTTGTTAATCGTATTGATTCATAAAAACTTACTTTAATCAAATCAGCTTTACTAATTTCATTTAAAAACATTACGCTTTTTGAAATTTTATTAATTAAAGAAATAGAATTAAATTTTTGTTTATGATTAATTCTTACTTCTATAATCAAATTACAAACTTCGTTAATTAGTGTAAAAAGTTCAAACTTTTCTGCTACTTCATTTGTTTCATCTAAAATCTTTAAAGCTAGTTTTATATTACCTAAAGTAATCAACTTCTTTGCAGTTATAAGTAGCATTGAACATCTTTCCCAAGCTTCATCCATGGGATTGGAATCAAATTGTTTGTCATTCCAATAATAAATTACTTCTAAAAGTCTATCTTCCAATCTAGACTTTAACATCAAATATTTTTTGTCTGTAGCAAGAGTATTATAAATGAAAGATGCTGCTTCTGCATCCGTTTTAAGTTTTTTTTCTACTACACCATAATATAATTTGTCTAAATTAGATTGGTTATCTAAACTAAAGAATTCAATCTTCTTTGTAGCTTTTAATTTTACTAAGTTTACTAATTCAATAATTTCTTTCATTGCAAATATTTAGGCAAATCTGTAAATAAATATACTTTAAAGTAACTAACACTTTTTACTTTTACAAATCTATTAAAAAAAAATCTTTGAAACTCATTTTAGTATATATTATTGAGTATTATTTGAAAATAAATACAATATAGCCAAGTATTAATTATTAATTATTATCTTCGCTTTTCTCAAATTAATATTCGATTTGAATATCAAATAATAAGTTCCATTTGACAAATTACTTAAACTTAATTCAGCTTTCAAAATTCCAAAATCTCTTACAATTTCTCCATTTACATTAATAATAGAGTATAAGTTGAACTTTGACAAAATATTATTATCAA
>JAPLFM010000105.1 GCA_026390675.1 Candidatus Kapaibacterium sp.
CTTCGCAGGTATGACAGGAAAAATAATAGGTAAAAAAACATGAAAAACGCTAAATCACTGCAAACATTGAAATGACTTTAATCCAACATTTTGGAAAATAAAATGTAGTGCTCAAAAAATATCGTCTAAATTTGACAAAAAACACACTTTGGAAAACGGAATTGGAAAATTTTTCCAAATTGCGACAGCAATTTGTCTTCCGCCATCTTGATTTTGTATTGATTAGGTGAGGTCTCTTAATTGGTTTTTTTTGAAAAACAAGAGCTGGATACTTCACTTTATTCTGTATGACCAAAAAAATAAAAACAAAGAATTGGATTCCTGCATTCGCAGGTATGACAGAAAAAATAAATTAACTTTAGTTAAAAAGCATGCCCTATAGCAATGTGGAATTGCAAGTCGTTCATAGAGGTTTGTTTTATCCCAAGTGGGTCATATAATGGCCAGGCTAGGTCTAACCTTATCACACCAATTGGAGTGTCATATCTATAGCCAAAGCCACCTGCTAAAGCTAATTTGGAAAAATCATTTGGTGTTTTATCATCAGGTACAAACCATCCAAAAACATTTCCAAAATCAAAAAACCCAACAAGACCAGAGTTATTTATATTATATGCAATCATTTCATCATAATTATCAGGAGCAACAAACTTCAATCTAAATTCCACACTGCCTTCAATTATAGATGAATTGCCAACAAACTCTTGAAGAAAAGTATTACTACTATCTTTGAGCAAGTTTGAATATCTTAAGCGGCGTGCCTCCCAACCTCTTACACTATTTGCACCACCAGCAAAAAACTGTCTTTCAATTGGTATATATTGGTTAGTATTATCAAAAAAACTAATATGACCTAATCTTAATTTAAAAGCTCCTGTTAGGTTTGTAGCAAGTGGAGTAAAATAATTTATATTAAGTTGTGTTTTATTATATCTTGCTAGACCACCCCAAAAATCACCAGCACTAAATGCAAACTCTGTATTTAAATTAATGTAATATCCTCTTGTTGGTTGAAAAGGATGATTTCTTTTATCACCAGAAATAGTAAACGAAATAAGATTGGATGTAAATAAATGACTTACTCCAGAATGCTTATATTTATTTAAATTGTCATATAAAATTTCATATTTTTTAGCAGAATCACTTTTCAAATTTTCCTTTTTTAAAGCTTCTTCGTAATTCTCAGGATTTTGATTTTCAAAAGCTAACTCAAATTGAGCATTAGTAAAAATAGTAAATTCAGGTAACTTGATTGGAATACGAAATGGGATATTGATAGTATTTAAAATTAAACTATTTCTTGTACTTCTAATAAATTGAGGTGAAGAGCTTAACCCAAATCTCCACTTGTCAAAATTGAATATAAAAGGTTGCTGAAAATTAAATCCCAAAGCATATTCCAATTCACCATTATAAATTTTTTCAAATGGTCTTTGAGAAAGATCACGAATAAAAGTTTTTACAAATGGTTTAAACTGCTGGGCTGCACCCCATAGATTCTTATGAGTATAATCTAGCTGAATACCACCATTAAGTATGTCTGGGTTGTCATTGGCTAATTGATTTAGAAAGAAACCAATACCCCAATTTTGTTGTTTATTATATTGTGTAAGAATATTGAAATTTAGAATGCTATCTTTCATTGGAGCAAACATTGAGCTAGTATCTATTTTTACAATATCAAATGTAGATAAATTAAATAAATTGTTTTGAGTTCGATCAATATCAATTTGCCTTATATATTCACCTTCTCTAATGTCCAAAAGGTTACTTTTCAAATCACCTGCTATAACATTTTGCCCTCTTAAGCTATCAATAAAGAAAACTTTTCCAACTTTATATCTTTTCCCAGTATTAAAAGTTATTACTACACTATCTTGATTTTTAGCATTTAACTTCACTAATGGTTTGAAAACATTTGAATAGTAATAACCATTATTGACTAAATAATTTCTAATTGAAATCATTTCTGAAGTAATGTTATCCTCACTAAAATTATCTCCAGATTTTATAGTTTTCAAATCTTCTACTTTTGAACTTATCTCATTATCTAAATTATCTAGACCATTGTATATAATATCTCCAAGTAAGTTTTTTCTTCCCTCTTTGATATAAAATGTAAGAATATTTTTTTTATTTAATGAATCAGGTCTGAAAGTAAATTTAACTTGCGAGTAGTGGAAACCATTTTTATTGTAAAAATTCAAAAGGGACATTGTATCTCTTTCGGCAATACTTTGTTCAAAAAAAACTAATTCCTTTTCAAATCCAATTAAATCTTTTTTCAAATATTTTAGAATAGTTTTGGGAGTGGTTTTGTTTTTTAAACCTTCAGTATAAAACATCTGGAGCAATTGGTGGATAGGATTCCTAGAAGTTGTTCTAGTTGTTATTGCTCTCATAAGTTCTTTTGCACCAAAAGAATTATTGCCAACAAATCTAATCTCAGCTATTTCAAATTCGAAATTATTACGTTCAGATGTAAAAAGACCGGGGTAAATTTTAGATTGAGAAAGAATATTGGCACTACTTAGTAGCAATGCCAATATAATTAAACCAATATGTTTGTTAAATTTTTTCAAGAATTAAATAATATTAAAAATCACAATTTCAAACCACAAAACAAATCAATTTACAATTGAATTTTTTATAAGATTTAATGCTTCAGTTTCATTACCCCAAGAAACAAACTTAGATTTGAGTTCTGGTTTGTAATTAAGAAACCATTTTTGAATAATATCAAGTTCATTTAAGTGATTAGTACTAAAATTATTAAAGTTATTTATATTCAAAATCTTAAGTTCTTTTGCTAGAGGCTCAGCTAATATATAGTTCCTCTCTTTTCCTTCTTCAATTAATTTCATTACACCTAATACTTGAATCTCAACCATAGTCGAAGTTGTTAATGCTTCTGAAATTAAGATTACATCAATTGGCATTTTTTTAGAGCGGGAAACATCTCTTGATGTAGATGGAATAAACCCTACATTTACAGGGCAAGGCAAGAACTTTACTAATTCATCTTTGCCGTTTATTTTTTTAATTTTAAAAACATTAGAATCATAGTCATATTCAAAATATTTGTTCGAACCGCTAGAAACTTCAATTATCATTTGTAAATTCTTATTCTTAACAGAATAAGCACTCATATCATTGTAACGATTTTTTATATCGCATCCAATTAAAACTAATACTAAAACAAGAAATGAAATTACTAATTTCATAAATCCTCTATAAAATTAAAAACTAAAACCAAAAAAATTCATCAAAGCATTACATTGCTTTTAATATTCCAATTATTTTTACTTCAAAAATCAAATCTTTTCCTGCAAGTGGTGGGTTAGCATCCAATGTAATATGTGTATCGCTAATTGCAGTTACTACTACTGGAATTGGATGACCTTGAGGATTTGACATCTCTAGTTTCAAACCTACTTCTGGATCTAAATCAGGTGGAAGCAATGCGCGTTCAACTGGTATAATATAATCAGGGTTAGAAACTCCATATCCTTTTTCACAAGGTATATTAAGTATTCTTTCTTCTCCTAATTCAAGCCCAATTACTCCTTCATCAAATCCTTCAATCATCATTCCACTACCAATTGTAAATTCAATTGGCTCTCTATCAAGAGAGGAATCAAATATGTCACCATTTGCTAATTTACCTGTATAATGTACTTTTACAGTATCGCCAAAATTAGTTTTTGCATTCATTAAATAACTCATCTATAAAACAGTTTTAAAATATTTTCAAAATTATTAAATTTAAACCAATAAATTTAGAAAAAAGTGTTATTTTGTAATTATAAGTAGTAATTATATCAAAAGAAATGAAAAAATGTTGGTAAATTGAAGAGGAAAAAATGAATATTTATAAAGTAGTTCAACCCAATGATAATGAATCAATCGAAATTATTGCTGATTGGTATTATGATCAATGGAAGTTACCAAAAGATAAAACTATTCAAAATCTTTTAAACGTAACTAAAGATCATTTGCAATTCCAAATTTTAATGTTAGTTAACAACATACCAGTTGCTACTGCTGGTTTATATAACCATGTAGGACTAATTGACAAAGAGCCTAGATTTATGGTGTACAAACATTGGATGGCAAGAGTTTATTCTACTCCTGAAAATAGAAAAATGGGATATGCTTCTCTAATTTGTAACAAAATCCAAGAATTTTCTAAAGATTTAGGCCTGCATGAGATATACTTATTTACTCATACAGCAGAAGGTTTCTACACCAAACTTGGTTGGCAAGAATTAGAAAGGCTTGTTGTAGGTGAAAAAAATATTATTGTTATGAGAAAAGATTTGTAAAACCAACTTAAAGCTGATTTAGTTTTGATTCTGTTTAATTAATAAAATGAAACATATAATTTTAGTTTTTTAAATTTATTATAAGGTTTAAATTATGCCACAATTCGATACAGGTATTACAGGATTTATGTTACTTGCTACAAGTCTTGTAATGTTAATGACTCCAGGACTTGCTTTTTTTTATGGAGGTCTAGCAGGTAAAAAAAATATTCTTGGAATTATGATTCAAAGCTTTGTTTCAATGGGGATAACTACAATTCTCTGGTTTTTAGTAGGATACTCTCTTTGTTTTAGTGGTGGTGATGGTGGTATTATTGGTAATTTAGATAAAGTTATGATGAATGGAGTAACTCTTAACTCTGCTTATGTTGGGAATCCCAAATTACCAGAATTTGTCTTTATGGCTTATCAAATGATGTTTGCAATTATAACTCCAGCTTTAATAACTGGTGCTTTTATGAATAGAGTTACCTTCAAAGCATATTTAATATTTCTTATAGTTTGGCAATTATTCGTTTACTATCCTTTTGTACACATGGTTTGGGGTGGTGGGATGTTAGCCAAATGGGGTGTTTTAGATTTTGCTGGTGGTATTGTAGTACATGCCGTTGCTGGATTTGCGGCTTTAGCATCTGTTATTTATATTGGTAAAAGAAGAAATACAGAAAATGTTCCTAATAGTATTCCATTGATAGCTTTGGGTACAGGTTTACTATGGTTTGGTTGGTATGGTTTCAATGCTGGTAGTGCTTTAGATGTCAATGCAATTACTGGTTTGGCCTTTTTAAATACTGATATAGCTGCCTCATTTGCTGCTGTTACTTGGATGATAATTGAATGGAGTAGATCTAGAAAGCCTAAATTTGTTGGGTTACTCACTGGAGCAGTGGCTGGACTTGCTACAATTACTCCAGCTGCTGGGTATGTATCTTTACCTACTGCTGCTATTATAGGAATTGCTTCAGGTATAGTTTGTTACATTGCAGTTGATTTAAAAAATAAAATGCAATGGGACGATGCTCTTGATGTTTGGGGAGTACATGGAGTTGGTGGTGTACTTGGTACAATAATGTTAGGTATATTTGCTTCCAAATCTATTAACCCTGCTGGAGCAAATGGGCTTCTCTTTGGAGATCATTGGTTCTTTATAAAGCAATTAGTTGCAACTATTGGTGCTGCAGCTTATGGATTTGTATTTACTTACGCTATGCTTATGATTATAAATTTATTCACAAAAGTAAGAGTAGAAGACCACGAAGAAGATGCAGGGCTTGACGAATCATTGCATGGTGAAACAGCTTATGATTCTGGTGTTTTTTAATTAAACAAATTGCTAAATTATAAAGACTTTTTCATTAACTTGGAAAAGTCTTTTTTTTTAAGAACCCCACTTTAACAATACCAAATCAAGATGGCGGAAGACAAATTGCTCTCGCAATTTGGAAAAATTTTCCAAATAAGTTTTCCAAAGTACCTTTTTTGACAAATTTAGCCGATATTATTTTGTGTCATTCCTGCGAATGCAGGAATCTAAATTTTTTGTCACCCTGAACTCGTTTCAGGATATATTGGTTTTTACTTTTCAAAAAACATTGCAAATAAGAACCCCACTTTTTTTCTCCCCATGGGGAGAATGAACCAATACCAAAGTTGGTTTTTGGAAAAATTTTCCAAATAAGTTTTCCAAAGTGTGTTTTTTGTCAAATAACGGCAATAATTAATTTGAATTAATTTAGATTTCTTAAAAACTAAAACCAAATCAAGATGGCGGAAGACAAATTGCTGTCGCAATTTTCCAAATTCTGTAAATAAATTTATTGCAGTATTTTGCAGTGAATTTCGTGTTTTTTCAATTTATTTTTTCTGTCACCCTGAACTCGTTTC